>DATKEJ010000407.1:0-4865 GCA_035512315.1 Rhodothermales bacterium
TTGCAGCCGGCATCATGCCGCTAGTACTTGCCTCCGCCTGTCGAAATTCCAACAACACCGAGGCTCAAATCGCCGGAGGCCGAGCCGATTTCCAGGCGTACTGCGCCAGCTGTCACGGACGAGAGGCAAAAGGGAACGGACCAGTCGCCGAGAAACTGCAGACAAGACCTCCGGACCTGACGCTGCTCTCGAGGAAATTCGACGGCGAGTTTCCGACGGAGTACGTGCTACGGACGATCGACGGAAGGGAGTCGCTCACCGCCCACGGGTCTCGGACGATGCCGGTCTGGGGAAGGATCTGGCGGACCGAGGGCGACCCCGGAGCGGAGGCCGAGGCGCAAAGAATTCTCGATGAGCTTCTTCAGTATCTCAGATCGATACAGCAGGGGGGTTAAAGACGTTCGAGGTTCGAGGTTCGAGGTTCGAGGTCGCCACCATAGTCGAGGTCCGACCTTGGGTGGTTAGCCCGAGCTGACGGTTGATGACCTGTCTTCGCTTCGCTCCGCTCAGCTACGCCGGGCAGGCCGTTCGACGTTTGACCCCTCCTCGCTCTCGTCAGCCTATCCCGCCTCGAACGGTTTGCTATCGCTCGTTCGGGGCAGGCTGTTCGACGTTTGACGCTTGACGTTCGACGTTCGACTCTCGACTCTCGACGTTCGACGTTCGTAGATTGCGGCACCAAAACGCGGATTATGTCAACAAGGATACATGCGGCGCTTCTGAAGGCGGCCAGGTGGATGGCTCGGCCGAATCTGGTCGTCCGGGTCTCGCTCGGGTTCCTCATCTTCTTGATTTTCCTCGGCGGATCCATTCAGTACACGTCGCGGCCGGGCTTTTGCACGACGTGCCACTACATGGAGCCCTTTTACCAGAGCTGGGTCGAGTCTTCCCACAGCGAGGTCACGTGTACGGCTTGCCATTTCCCGCCGGGGCTCATGGGAACGGTTCACGGTAAGCTGGCGGGCATCGAGCAGGTCGTGAGTTATATGATGAGCTCGTACACGCGGCGAAAACCCTGGGCGGAAATCGACGACGCATCGTGCCTGCAGAGCGGCTGTCACGAAACGAGAACACTTCGGGGTAAGGTGATCTTCAAGAACGTCGTATTCGACCATGAAGGCCACCTGGGTGAGCTGCGCAGAGGAAAGGAGCTCCGATGCACGAGTTGTCACTCGCAGGTGGTTCAAGGCGAGCACATTCTCGTCACGGAGACTGCCTGCTTCCTGTGTCACCTAAAGGGTTCCGACGAATCGTTGCCCGGCGAGCTTGCGGCGCCCGAGGATGCCGCGCTCGGAAACTGCGAGACATGTCACGACTGGGAATCCATTCCCCCTGAGCATCTCGCCGACTTCCGCTTCGACCATTCGATGATGGTCGAGCAGGACCTCGATTGCACGAAGTGTCACAGTCAGACGGTCGTGGGCGACGGCTTCGTTCCGCTAGACAACTGTTATTCCTGCCATTTCGAAGCCGATCGACTCGAGAAGTACGATGATTCGGAGCTTCTCCATCGTGTGCACATATCCGAGAACAAGATCGAGTGCACCCAGTGCCACCTCCGTATCCAGCACAAGATCGAGAGGATCACGGCAGAATCGAAGCTGGAGTGTGAGACGTGCCATACATCCGCGCACGCGGAACAGCTGGCCCTTTTCACGGGCAAGGCGGCACACGGATTGGAAGGCGATCCGAATCCCATGCTCGAGGCAGGCCTCAATTGCTCGAGCTGTCACCTGTTCCACGACCAGCTTCTGGGTGAAGCCGAGGTCAGGCGGGCCAACCCGCAATCGTGCGAAGGTTGCCACGGAGAGGGGTATGACAACCTGCTCCGGCTCTGGTCGGAGACCGCCTCGACGAAACTGGCGAATCTGAGTCGTGAGATCGGGCGGGTCGAGCGCTCCATCGCGCCGCTGGCCCCGGCCAAGAAAGCGGAGGCCGAAGCTCAAGTTCAGGAGGCCAGGTACGCAGCCCATCTCCTGGAGGTCGGAAAGTCGGTCCATAACATGCAGTTCGCCGATCAATTGATCGGGCGGAGCTTCCAGAAGCTGAACGCTGCGCTGGACATCGCCGGGGCGGACTATCAGATCGCAGGCGCCGACGTATCCACCGCTGTTCCCAGCGAGTGCGCAAACTGCCACACCGGCATAGAGGCGATAAAAACGACCTTCGGCGACCTGACATTCTCACATCAGAAACACGTCGTTGACCGGGAATTGACCTGCAAGACCTGCCACTCCAACACACGTCAGCACGGCGAGCTCACCCTGACTAGACAGCAATGCAACACATGCCATCACAATCCGGAGCGTGTTGCCGACCTCGACAACTGCGCAACCTGCCACGAAACGCAGGCCGCGTTCTATGCCGGAACGTATCTCGGCCGCTCATCGCCCGACGTCATGTTCGACGCGGAGGTTGAGTGCGGGGATTGTCACGGTTCGGGCAAAGCCATCAAGCGACCGGCTCCTAGTGCATGCGTCGATTGCCACGACGAGGAGTACGAGGAGATGCCTTCCGAGTGGAAGGCCGACGTTGCAACGCTCATGACCGATGTCCGGGCCCTCCTCGATGCGGCGCCGGAAAACGTCCGCTCACGACCGGAGTTCGGCCAGACCCAACGTCTCCTCCAAGACATCAGGAAGGGTGGCGCCAACGGCATTCACAACTACGACCTAACGCTCGAATTGCTTGGGGAATTCAGGAACGCGTTGAAGTAGACGTCGAACGTCAAGCGTCGAGCGTCGAGCGTCGAGCGTCGAACGTCATCCCGGGCTAGACCCGGGATCCAGAGGTGACGTAACTCTGGCAAGTCCAGGCTCCATCTTGGCGAAGCCACTGCGATTCCTGCACAGGATCGCGATCGCCCAAGACACCTAAGGTCAACCCAACCCCAGGGTGAACACTTCCTCCTAAGCAAGGCACGACCCTTGACGTTCGACGTTCGACGTTCGACGTACGACGTTCAGACGTCAGACGCGTTCGCCGCCTCCTGATCCTTGATTCGCTCGAGCTCGATCGGATGCTCGTGTGCCATTTCGTGCTCGGTCATCTTACCCGTGATGAAGGTAAAGTTGAGCGGATAAACGTCGGGATTGAAGATGACGTAGTAAAAGTGCCAAACGACGATCGCCAGGAATGCCAGCCAAGCCTCGTAGTAGTGAACCGTTTGACTTACGTCGACGAACAGCTTTGAGTACTCGGCCATGAAGTAGTTCTCAAACCATAGAACGACTCCTGTGATCGTCATGAGTATGGTCCCCCAGATAAGCGCCCAATATTCCGACTTTTCGATGTAGTTGAAGCGATCAAACCTCGGGCGGTGCGTGGTGGCGCCAAGGTTGAATTTGACCATCTGGACCATGTCGGAGAAGTCCGACCTTCTCAGGAGGATGTCGGAGATAAACTGTCGCCCGCGCTGCGTGAAAGCGACGTAATAGAGGTGATAGATTGAATCGGCCACCAGCACTACGGCGGCTATGCGGTGAAGCAGGCTGCGCAGGTTGAAAAGCGGGTCGCCGATCAGGTCGCGCATCATCAGCACCCACCAGGCCTCCGGGAATTTCAGCATGAATCCCGTAAACACCAGAAGGAGGAAGGAGGAGGCGAGGAGCGCGTGCTGTATACGCTCGTTCAAAGTCATCCTGACGTACAGTCCGGTCATCCGACCCTCGCTTATCGGCCGAGTAACGGGGTGCTTGTGGTGGGTGTAGTGGATCTTGGTCTTTCGAAACCAGTCGAGCAGATTGTGCAGGCTCATGCCGCCAATCGTCACGACGATGACGACGATGTAGATCGCCCCGATCCAATAGAGAAGCGCATCGCCTTCGCGTGTTCTGATCACGTGAACCGATCCCTTCGCGAAATTAGCAGTTGCACCCGGATGACAGCTTCCACACGTTGTCTCGAGATTGGCCGGATGGACGGATGACCGGGGATCCGAGGACGGGTAGATATCATGAACGCCATGACAACTGGCGCAGTTTGCTGACTCTGCAGAACCGAAGCGGCCCGCAAGGCCGTGATAACTGTCGCTGAATGAGGCCGTGCGATCGGAGAGAAAGCCGTACTTCTCGGATAGCTTGAACGATTCGTGACACGGGGCGCAAACCTCTTTCGACACGTTCACCACTGCAACGGGAGACCGCAGATCGGCAGTCCTCAGAATGTCGTGCTCCGAGTGGCACGTCGTGCAAGTCGGGGCATCGCCCAGTCCGTCGATCAGCGCTACCCCGTGAATGCTCTGATTGAACGTAACCTTTATCTCGTCGTGGCAGCCGCCGCAGGTCTCGGCGATGTTGAATTTGTTGATCAGCGCCTCGGGGTTCGACGCTTTCATGGCGTCGTGCGCTCCGTGGCAGTCGCTGCATATTGCGGCCTCCAGATTCCCTGATGCGGCTGTGCGGCCGTGGACGCTCCACTCATACGACGCCACAAACGCCTTCGTGTGCGTCATGCGTTCCTGGACTTCGGGAGAATCCAGGTGGCAGTCGAGGCACACCTGGACCTCACGGGGCCGGCTCATGGGCGACTCGACGTCGCTCACCTCCCGAATGTTGTGCTCTCCGTGGCAGTCGGTGCACGTGGGCGCCTGCGCAAAGTTGGTCGCGAGCGCCTTGGCGTGCTCAGACTTCTCATATCGTTCTGCGACCTCCGAGTGGCACTTGGCGCAGGTCGCAGACACATTCATCCTGGAAACCACGGATCGCGGATCGTCGGTCGGAAATACGAGGTGCCCCTCATGGCAATCAGCGCACTCGGTTATTCCCCCATGGATGCTGTTCTCGTAGGCGAGGACAGTTTCCAGGTCCTCTCTCTGGACGTGTTGGGCGACAAAGGATGCATCGCCGTGGCACGCGAGGCATGTG
>DATKEJ010000408.1:0-14640 GCA_035512315.1 Rhodothermales bacterium
CACTGAGCGAGACGTCAGTGTTGTCGTCGGAAGTGATCGTGTCCGCCTCGAGGCAAGCCAGACTGTCGTCGTCCGTCCCGGCGAGCTTCAGCCTCATCACGCCGCGTGACCTCACGGCTCGTAACATCGTCTCGCTTGACCAGGCCCTGCGATACGTCTCCGGCGTTCAGGTAATGGATAATCAGGTGAACATTCGAGGATCCTCAGGCTTCTCGTTCAACGTGGGCTCTCGCGTGCTCGTCCTCCTGGATGGCCTTCCCCTGCTGTCCCCGGAGTCAGACGGCATCCCGTTCGACGCGCTTCCGTTCGCTCAGTTGGAGAGGATCGAGATCATCAAAGGCCCAGGCTCGGCGCTCTTCGGTGGCGGCGCACTTGGGGGCGTGATCAACGTCATTACACGCGATTACCCGAGAACCCCGACATACCACTTCAAAGCATATTCCGGAGTTCACGAACCGGTCACTCACACGATCTGGAAGCAAAAATGGGACGGCGGTGACGACTGGCGACCGCTGTGGGGAATGACGTTCTCGCACGCTCGTCGTATGGGTTCGGGCGCCGGCTTCTGGCTCAACGTGGATTACCGGAAAGACGATGGCTACACGTACCTGAGCAAGAGACGCATATTCCAAGGCTTTGGAAAGGTTGGGTGGTCGATGGGTCACCGTACGAAGATGGACGTCCTGCTATCCGCCCTTTCTCGACGCAAGGATACGTTCCTGTTCTGGAACGGAATCAGGGATGCGCTGAACCCCGGGGAGTTTGCACTGGGCGACCCCTTAGATCCGACAGGATCGGCCGATGCCCTGACAACCGAATTCGTCGTCCAGCCTGCAATCCGGCACGTGCTCGGCAGCAAGTGGCTGCTTCAATCACGGCTGAGAGTGTACGGCATTGTGATCCAGGCCATTGACACAGAGGGCAATGCGGAACCGGTGTCTGACGGAACGCTTGGATTCAGGTACGGCGGCGAAGTACAGTTCGACTGGTCTCCCGCACTGCATCGCAGCCTCATGTTCGGTGTATCTGCCGACGCCAACACCACTGAATCCTCTTTCTTCACGACCGGTGACGGAGACAACACCGGAAGTCAACCTGAAGCGGCCCTCTTCGTCCAGTGGCAGGAACAACCCACCGACAAGATTGAAATCGTCGGCGGCCTCCGCTTCGACACCTATCGAATCGACGGATCCGAGTCAGTCGAAAAGCTGAGCCCGAAGATCGCGGCTTCCTACCGGGCGGCCGACCCGCTCGTTCTGCGAGCGTCGTACGGGCAGGGATTTCGGGTTCCGGGCCTGGCAGAAAGGTTCATCAACAACCAAGACCGCTTCCCACTCTTCCCCAATCCGGATCTCCGGCCCGAGGAAACCTCGAGCTACGAGATTGGATTTCGACTCCTCGGAGCTTCCCACGGCAGCAGTTTCAGGCTGGACGTCGCCGGTTTCTGGAATGACTACGAAGACTTGATCGAGCCCAAACTGGTCAGAATCGCCGAGCCCGACGCGCCTCCAAAGCTCGGGTTTCAGTTTGTCAACCTGACGCAGGCGAGAATTCGAGGCGCCGAAATCGGATTGGATGCGTCCGTGTTCGACGATCGCGTGAGCTTGAAGGCCGGATACACTTTTCTGGACTCGGAGGACCTTGACACCGGCGCAGAGCTGCCCTTCAGGCCAAACCATCTCTTCACTGCAGGCGTCGATGCCCGCGTCTGGAGCATGTTCGAGGCCGGGGCAAACTTTCGGTTCGCCGCACGACCGAATCGGATTGACACCGACTTCATCCGGTTTGTACCGGATGCCGACGTGCTCGTTGAGACCAGGGTTTCCGACTTCTGGATCGCCGTAAACGAGGGGAGGGCCCGTCTCGCAATGCACGCAAACAATGCATTCGATTACTACTATCTCGAGCGGCCGGCGTTTCTCGCGGCTCCGAGACATTACGTCCTTCAGCTCACGGTCGACCTGTGATCGTGAAGCCCACCCTTGTGCTCTAGAACCTCGATCTCGTCCCCGACCCGCACCGTCCCCGGCTTCGATACGACGAAGTTCTGTCCAAAGAAAACATCCCCTTGGATCCGACGATACCCGGCGAGTGTTTTTAAGGGTTCCTTTCCGGAGGTTCCGGAATCGGGATCGACGGTCGTGAGCACGCATCGCGCACACGGTTTCACGAGAGCAATTTCAGCTTGCCCGATGCGCAGTCGGGCCCAGGTGTCTTCTATGAACGGACTCGAACCCGACGCAACGATGTTCGGTCGAAACCGGCGCATCTCGACCTCTACGCTCGTCCGCTCGTTCAGGTCGCCAAGAGAGGTTTCGGTGGTCAGGAGTCCCGGATAGGCATCGGCAAAGCTCAAAGGTGTGCCGTCTGGGGCAAACTCCCGCGCCATGCGACCCGCGTTTTCGGGCATGGAGACCGGGACGCATCGATAACCGAGGTACTCGCTGAAGAATCGAGCGGCATCATCGGGTCCTGTTGTCGCCTCCAGTTCGTCCTTCCAGACGCTGACTCGCACCGGGTTGCCCGGTTTCGTCGCGACAGGCAGGAAGGTCGCGCTGTCGTCGGGAGCCCGAATGACAAACCCGGAGTCGTCGGCCGTCACCGTTAGCAGTGCAAGGCAGTGCTCCTCCCGCTGCGTGACGAACCGTCCAGACTCGCGCGTCAACATCCACATGCGATCGTGCCGAATGCCGAACGGCGTCAATTCGGCCTCCTCGAGCCGGATCCCCGAGAGCGACTTAACAGGATAATAGCACAGGCCGGTTACGGCGTCGGTGTTGTCGGTCGCTGTCATCGGCGACGAGCCGCCTCAGGGGCCGTCAGAATCGGATACTCTGCCGTTACCTCACCACGCGACATCTCCCGGAGGCGGCGTCTGAGAAGCTGTCGTTTGAGTGTGGACAACCGATCGATGAAGAGAATTCCGTCGAGATGATCCAGTTCATGCTGAATCACCCGGGCCAGCAATCCAGTGGCCTGGAGCCGCACTGGAGTCAGGGTCCTGTCGAGGTACTCGATGTCAACGGTATCGGGGCGCACCACGTTCTCCCGAATCTCAGGTATGGAGAGGCAACCTTCCTCGTACTCCACTTCGCCGCCGTCGATTGCTTTGATGGCCGGGTTGATGAAAACGAGTGGGCCGGGTAGCGCGGCGGGTTCGATGGCTTCCTCGTCCTCCAGCGATTTCTTGAGATCGACTACGAACACGCGTTCCGACCGTCCAACCTGCGGAGCCGCCAGGCCGACCCCCGATGCATTATGCATCGTCTCGAACATGTCGTCGATCAGGGTCTGAAGCGCCTCGGAATTGTCCTCCAGTTCCGGTGTGGCTTGCCGCAGGACCTCGGCTCCAAAAGTATAGATAGGGAGAATCATGTGATCTCAGTCACGATCGGAACGAAGGTCGTTATCTCGGGAATCGAGATAGTCTTGCAGGAGGATTGCCGCAGCAGCAGAATCGACGCGCTCCTTCTTGCGTCGTTCCGACCGTTTGCCGCCGGATCTGCGAATGGCATCCTGGGCAATCTTCGACGTAAAGCGCTCGTCCAAACGCATGATGCGAACGCCGTGCAATGCTCCTTCGAGCTGACGCTCGAACTTTCGCACAAGGTCTACGGTTTCTCCTTCCCTGCCGTCGAGCTGAATGGGCCAGCCGAGTACGACGAGATCGAGGCCTTCCCGGTCACGGATCTCGACGAGTTTAGCAATTGCCTCTTTTCTTCCGAATGTTCCAAGGGGAGCGGCAAAGATCCTGAGCGGGTCAGCGACGGCGATGCCGACCCGGGCCCATCCAAAATCAACACCGACTATTCGGGGCGGCATAACGACCGCGGACCCTTCCACGCCGAAACAGAAAACCGACTTTCGTTACCGCCCTTTGTCCGCACTTCCTTCCGGAATTGTGTAGTCGAGCTCCTTGAGGGGAGTCTGAAGCGTTTCTTTAAGACGCTTTCCGGGTTTGAAGTGCGTTTTGCGCCTGCTGGGGATAAAAACCGTTTCGTTGGTCTTCGGATTACGGGCCTTCGGTTTGGCCTTCGTCTTTTTCACCTCGAACACGCCAAAGTCGCGCAGTTCGATTCGGACCTCAGGATCCGCCTCGATCATAAGGTCACCGATTGCCATGACGACCGCATGCACCCAAGGCTCGCTCTTATAGATTGGTTCGCCAAGAATGTCGGAGACGCGTCGTGCGACGTCCTTCTTGGTCAGCGTGATGATTCGTCCCTCTGTCATACTAGATAGTTCTGAGTTGGAGACACGAACTTGCCCGGAATCGGGGCCCTGAATTGGGCGTCAATCCTTCGAAGGTGATTGGGCAAGGCGTTCCGTGTTGGTCGGGCAATTTAAGAGAAAATGTTTGTTATCCAAATGATTATCAATGCTTTGGGCTTCGATTATATCTACTCGTGCGCAGAGTGTTCTTTGGTTCACGACCTTTTCAATTTTCAGGCTTCGAGACGATACACTCCGAAGACGCCGTTGATGCGCCTCAGCTTTTCGATCAGCTTGCGCAGGTGGCTGAGATCGGGAACGTCCAGGACGATTGAGCCTTCGAAAACGCCGTCGCTCGAATCGACGGTGATCGATCGAATATTGGTCTTTAGGCCTTTGGAAATCGTATCCGTTATGTCGTGCACCACTCCGACTCGGTCTTCTCCGACCACTTTGAGAGCCGCCATGAACTGAATGTCCTTCTGACGGCTCCACTCTACCGGCACGATCCTTTCCTGGCTCTTGTACAGGTGCCGTGCGTTCAGGCAGGTTTTTCGGTGGATGCGGATTCCCCCGTTTCGGCTGAGGTAACCGAACACGGGGTCTCCGGGAATCGGATTGCAGCACGAGGCATAGGTTGTTTTCAGGCCGGTGTACCGCTCGCCGAAAATCATAAGCGCGGGAGTTCCAACCGCCTGAGCCTGATCGACGAACTTCTCGTGCTCGACCTGGGCGGTCTTGGCCATCGGCTCGTCGTCGATCGGGAACTTGACGCGTCCGCGCGCGAGATCGAGGAGCTCCTTCACGTCCAGCAGACCCTGACCAAGCTCGTAGAACATCTGCGACACGTTCGGAAACTTGAGCCGGTTCGCAAACCGGTTCATTACCTGATCGTTGATCTCGATCTTCGCGCGTGCGGCCTTCTTTTCCCAGAGATCCTTTCCCCTCTGGATGACTTCGCGTCGCTCCTCGTTTAGCCAGTGCCTGATCCGGCTCTTGGCCTTCTGGGTAACAACGAACTTCATCCACGCGGGATTCGGCGTCTTCTTCGCGGAAGTCAATATCTCGACCTGATCACCGCTCTCGAGCTTGTGAGACAGCGGGACGACGCGACCGTTCACACGGGCCCCGTTACACTTCAGACCAATCTGGGAGTGGATTCGGAATGCGAAATCGACCGGCGTTGCGCCCTTCGGCATCGTGAGAAGATCGCCCTTCGGCGTAAAGACATAGATCTCCTCGACCGCGATGTCGTGCTGGAATTCCTCGACGAACTCGGTCGCTTTCTCGGAGTCCGGATTGTCGAGCAGGTCCCGAATCCACGCGTATCGCTTGTCAAGTACGGAATCGTCAGGAACGCTACCGTCCTTATACTTCCAGTGCGCGGCAACGCCGAACTCCGCGATCTCGTGCATTTCCCGGGTTCGGATCTGCACTTCGACCCGCTTGCCGTCGGGCCCAATCACCGTGGTGTGCAGGCTCCGATAGCCATTGGATTTCGGGACCGAAATAAAATCACGAAATCGTTCGGGAAGAGGCTGGTACAGGTCCGTTATGATCGAGTACACGCGCCAGCAGTCTTCCTTGCCCTGCTTTCCGCCCGTCTGCAGGATGATCCGAATCGCGAACAAGTCGAAAATCTCGTCGAGCGACTTGTCCTGCGCCCGCATCTTGCGATAGATCGAATAGATATGTTTCGGCCTGCCGTGTATGTCGAAGTCGAATCCGTTCTCAGCCAGTTCTTTCTGGACCGGTTCTATGAAACGGCGGATGTAGTCTTGTCTCTGGCGCCTCTTCGCATTCAGACCTTTGGAAATGTCGTAGTACTGTCCAGGATCGAGCACCTTGAGCGACAGGTCTTCGAACTCGTTCTTCAAGGCGTAGAGGCCGAAGCGGTGGGCCAGCGGCGCGAATAGCTCGAGCGTCTCGCTGGCAATTTTGAGCTGCCTTTCCGGGTGGAGCGAGCCGAGCGTTCGCATGTTGTGCAGCCTGTCGGCAAACTTCACGAGGATCACGCGCATGTCTGACGCCATCGAGAGCAGCAGCTTGCGGAAATTCTCGGCGTGCTTGAGTGCACGGTCGCCGAAGCCTTCCTGCATTTTGGTCAACCCGTCGACGATGGACGCCAGGGGTTCTCCAAAAAGCTCCCTGATATCGTCGGCGGTGATCGTGCTGCTGTCCTCCACCACGTCGTGCAGGAGACCCGCCGCGACGCAGATGTCGTCGAACCGAACGTCCGTCGCAAGGGTGCTCGCCACCTGGAGCGGGTGCACGATGTAGGGCTCGCCGGTCGCACGTCTGTCGTCCCTGTGAGCCCAATAGCTCAGCAGGAAGGCACGCCTCAGCAGGCCTTCATCAACCGAGGGCAGGTTTACCCTGCACGCTTCCAGCAGCTCCTCAAATTGCTGTTCGTGCGCAGACCCAACCTGAACCGATTCGATGGCCTGTCTGACCGTCTGCTTATGTTCAACGGCGACATCCATAAAAATGACCGCTGTTCAACGGGACAGAAAGGTATGGTATTTTAAGAGTTGATAACGCCCTAAGGTTCCAGCTTTGAGCCTTCCAGCACGGTAAGCTGATTTTGAGCGAACCTTTGCATGTCTGAAGTGGTTTGACGATCATCTTGATTCTGTGCAAGTAGTAGCTGAGGTTCGACTCGATTTCCAGGTTTGTGGCAGTATGAAGGAGGTGGTTCGGCGTAGGGCACAGGCTTTCTGGCTTCTACTGGTGTTGCTGGTAGTCGTATCAGGACGCCTGGTCGCTCAGGAATCCGAGGTCGATTCGCTAATTGTAAGCGACCCGCTGATCGTACGCGATTCAGTGACCGTAAGCGAGTTATTGGTCGTCAGTGACTCACTCGCCGCCCTTGAGCGGGCTCGGTTGCACCTCCAGAACCGGAATTTCGTGATGGCCTACAATGCGGCGGAGGAGGCCGCGTCAGAGGCGGGATTGCCGCCCGCCTCCGCCAACCTGACGCTTCCAGACTCCGTCGATGCCGCCATGGCCGCATCCATTCTACTCTATCGTGGACTCTCTCTGGAGCTCCAGCGCCAGTTTCCCGAGGCAGCATCAGACTACTTTGCCTTCCTGCGGCTTGAAGCCGCGTCCCAACGGTCGACCGAGCTTCGAAAGCGCGTGCCATACGTCGAAGCACAGTCAGTCAGGACGCTCGCCCGTAGATACCGAGACGACGGCGAGATAGCACCAGCCGAGACGTTTTCGGGCGGCGCGCGATTCGCCGTGGGCGTATTTCCACTCTTCAATGAGTCGAGCCTGCTCGCAATGAGCCAGCTGGCATTCGGTCTGACGGGCGTGCTCAGAAATACACTGTCCCTTCTGGATGTTTTCGCAGACCACCCACTACCGCCGGTCCCGTATGCGCACGTACGGTGGGTGCTCGACGAAATCTTGCCTCAAGAGGTTTACACCGACCCTGGTTCCGTCCCGGCATCCGAACTGGCCAGAATTCTCGACGCGGATTTTCTGGTCGTCGGTCGTCTGAACGAGGTCGTGGGAAGCCTTACAGGCAACCTAACGATCGGCAGGGCGGCGTCTGAAGAGGACGTCATTTTGAGCGAAGTGCAGTCTTCGTACTCACAGGCCGGCCTCAGGAGTCTCCAGCTCGAGCTGGCGCTGGCGCTTGCCGATTCGGTTCAGTCCATGACCGGGTTCGAGTACGTGCCGTCGAGAGAGGCGTATGCCGACTCGATCGATCATTATCTGATTCCCGACGTCGAGCAGTTCTTCGACTACGGTTATGCCATGGAGCAGCTGCTCATTGGCGATCCGGTGGAAGGCCGGGTCCTCCTTCTTAACAGCGGTCTGCCACTCGCTCAGCGAGATCTGCCCGCGCTGGCAACGGTGTTCACGGGTGATACGCCGCCGGCGGACAATCTTTTTACTCTGACCGCGACCCCCGACGAGTTCTCCATCGCAATGCAGGCCGCCTATGACGACTCGGTGGCAGCAGCAGTCGCCGCAGCCGATTCCATTCGTGCCGCCAGACCGCGAATGACCACCGTTACTCGGCCGGCGCAGCGTTCGGGACGAACGGCAAGGGAGGTGATGGTGGTGTCGGCAACCGCCTCGCAAGTCCTAGGACCTGCGGCGGTCGGGATGCCGCGGCTCGATGCCTTCAACGCGCCCGGATTCCACACCGACGACCCGCGAATCGGCAAGTCGGGCACGCTTGACCCTACGCGGAAAAACGCCTCCATCCCGCTCCGGGTCCGGATTCCGGTTCCCAGCGAGACACACCGCGCAAGGCCCTCCGAAAAGCAATGAGCATGCCTGCCTCAATATTGAGAACATACACGCTCGCCACGGCCGTCCTGCTGGGAGCCGGAGTATCTGAGGCGCCGGGGCAGGTGATTCCAGGTACTCCGTACAGCGGTTCAGTAGAGAGTTACTATCAGTCTTGGGATATCGATGAGGGCGCAACGTCGACGACGGTCACGCAAGTGTTCGCGCCGATCAGCGTGTTCCTGCCAATCGCCGACCGCCTGGAGGCTCGCGTGTCGAGCGCCTATGTTTCTATGAGTCGAGACACGGATTTCTCGGACTCTGAATCTGTGAGCGGGCTAGCCGACCTTAAGCTGCAGGTGAATGGATCGTTTCTCCAGCGGCGACTGATCCTGGGTTTGGTCGCGAACCTCCCTAGCGGACAAGGTGAGCTTACCGGCCTCGAGCAGGATATCGTGTATGATTTCGTTTCACCCGACCTTTCGGTGCGCACCAATCGACTCGGCGAGGGCTTCAACATCGGCGGAACCGTCTCGTTTGCGAATGCCCTGTCTGAGTCGGTCACGCTGGGAATCGGCGCCTCGGTTCTGAGTCGTGGGTCCTACGATACCTCGCTTCCCGGAACGTCGCGTCCAATTAGCTTGTCGCCGGGCCTGGAATCTCGAGCCGGCGCAACGCTCGACATCCTGTCGGGAGTCAGTGCCTTCAGGCTGAGCTCTACTCTGGCCATGTACGGCACGGAGCAGGTGAACGACGTCGACAATTACCAGATCGGCCAGGAGATAACATTCGCGGCAGACTACACCGTCGCTTACCAGGCCGGCCGGGGACGGCTTTCGGTCGGGGTTCTGGAGATGCTCCGTTTCGACAACTCCATCCGTTCCAACGGCTCATTCGACACGGAGGAGGTGAGCTCAAACGGCAACTACCTTGTCCTTCACGCTTCAAACGACTACGGTGTGTCGCCGAAGCTCGTGCTCACCGTTTCTGCTCTTGGCAGACTGGTCGGCGCCAATGAGTTCGATGCCGGAGACGCCACCGTCATCGAAAGCGGTCTGGCGGCGACTTTGACCCCGACGTCAAACGTGGCGATCACGCTGGGAGGCCGACTCGTGAAAGGTTCAGGAACCGGCTTCTCCGGGAGAGACCGTGAAATAAGGGGTATGGAAGGCATACTCAGAACCGTGGTTCGCTTGGATCGATGAGATCGCGAGTCCTGATATCAATTCTCCTGCCGCTGCTGGTCATTTCCGGCTGTGACAGCGCCGACGTGTCGGAATGGGCCGCCCCGGAAATTCGGGTCACGTTGGTCAATCCTACCCCGACCGGCACGGTTGCGAAGTCGTCTGCGCTGCTGCGCGTGGAGCTTCAGGTTCGTTCCCAAGGCGGTCGCGACTTCAGCCCCGAGGCAGTCACGGTCGACAACAACAGCACGAGTGAAGTCGTCTTCGAGGTGTCAATCCCACCCGACTCCTTGTACACGTTCGCCGTCCGATTTACCAATGCCGGAAACCTTGTCGGCGAAGGCGCCACGCTGCGAGAGGTTACACTCGAGACCACGGTGATCGACATTTCCGTTCTCGAGACGAGCACGACGATTCCGTCGATTGCATTCTTTCCGTCGGACATCAACACGTCTGTCGGTGGTGGCACAATCGGCATCACGCTGCGACTTTACGGGGTAGGCCTGCCTGCTGCAGGCGTGGCGGCGTTGTTCGACATCACCGGGCCGACCGCACGGCCCTTCGTGCTTGAAGGGTCGGACAACGATTTGAAGATCAATTTCGTCGAGGGCGACCGTCTCAATGCGGCGTGGCAATTCGCTCAGGAAGTTCAGGGAGTTAAGGACATCGGTGTCCTGCGAATTCAACGCAACCAGACCGCCAACTATTGCATTGAGGCGGATGAAGATAACATCAGAATCGTCGACCGAGACGGCGCGATAACGCTCGCCAGGTTGATGGGCGCATGTGTAACGGTAACGCCATGAGGCTTCTGAAGCGCAACCATATCATGACGTGTCTTATGAAGCGGGTGGCGATTGTCGCGTGCGCCCTGCTGATAGTGAGCCAGAGTGCGCTTGCGCAGGCTCCTGCCGCGCCCAGCGATGTTCGTTTGAGGATCGTTCGCGATAACGCTGTCGACGTATTGTGGCAGGACAATTCCAACAATGAGTCGGCTTTCGACATTTTCAGGCGTTCGGGAACCGGAGGATCGACGCTCCTGGGGGCCGTCGGCCCTAATATCACCTTGTATCCGGATCGCAACTCGGGCATCCGACCGAATGTGGAGTTCTGCTATCTGGTGTCAGCGAGGAATGCGTCCGGATCGAACTCGAGTCCGGAAACGTGCCTGACTGTCCCACCGCGTCCCAGCCCTCCAACGAGTCTCCAGTTGTCGAGGATCGGTGCAACAAGCCCCATCGTGCTGTCTTGGGCTGACAATTCCGGCAACGAAACCGATTTTCTTGTTTACCGGGACACCGGCAGCGGCGCATTCGTCCTCTACGACACGGTCGACGCGAACGTGACCATGTTCTCCGACTTCGTTCTGAGGACCCAGGGGACCTACTGCTACTTCGTCAGTGCCATCAATGCATCCGGAGAGTCGACCGGCACCGATACGGAGTGCATCGATGTCGTCGGCGACCCGCCCGTACCTCCCGTAGGGACCGACGCGGAAGCCGTGTCCAGCTCTGCGATCAGGGTCACGTGGACGTTCAGACAGTTTCTCAACCATACTACGCTCTTTCTCGAGAGGAGCAGCGATGGTCAGTCTACCTGGTCGAGTGTTTTTCAGAGCGGGGAGATCGTCCAGGAATTCAGTGATTCCGGACTCGAGGCGGCCGCAGAATACTGTTACAGGATTCGCGTCGAAAACGCATCAGGCACGCCGGCATACTCTGTGATTGATTGTGCCGTCACGGCCTTCCTGGCACCCAACGTACCGCAGGGTCTAACGGTCGAAGGCCTCCTGAATGCATCGATCGGCGTATCCTGGCAATCGGTCTCTTCGGCCGGCATCCTTTACCGCCTCGAGCGACAGGCCGACGGCTCGGCGTTCGCTCCAGTCGCTGATTCGTACGCAGACACGTCGTTCACGGACCTCGGGCTCGGTTCGCCTGTTTATTGTTATCGAGTCCGCGCGTTCAATCCCCAGTTCTCCTCCGAATGGTCGGAAATCGCATGCGGAATCATCTCTCCTGAGGCCGTGAGAACGCTCGAGGCCGCGCCGGATCCATCAGATCCGATCCGAGGGCTGGTCGTGACGTGGGAGGCGGGGCCTGGCGCACCGGCGACCTCGTACGAGGTCTCGTACCGGCCGGTCGGGGGTGGGCCGTTTTCCAACCCGGCAATTGTGACAGCCACCCAGTCGACCATCGACGGACTGGATGACGCCACGGAGTACGAGGTTTCCGTTCGCGCGGTGCGCGCACTCGAAACACTCCGTGAGGCGTCTCCGACTATGACGACGACGGCCCGCACCTTCCTGTCGTTCTGGCCCGGAGACGTAAACGATGACGGGCTGGTGTCGGCTGACGACGTGGTCGCCTTCACCGCTCCCTCCTGTTTCGGCGCCGTCACCTCCTTCTCGACTGACGGCCGCAGCGTGGCGTGGGCGGAGATTCCTGTGGATCTCGGAAACCAGAGCGCATCCGTCGTCCGGTGCGACACTGATCGCAGCGGCGTGGTCGATATCTTCGACTTCCTCGCCATCGCGGCGAACAGCGGTAAGAGCACGGGGAAAGCGGGCGGACCGGTTATTTCAGCGGTGGTCGACGAAGCCCACCTGCAGAGAATTCAGTCCATCTTCGATTCCTTCGAGCCTTCCGCAGACAACGCCGCGGAGAAGCGTCTCAAGGAAGGGCTGGCTGACATCATCCGGAAGAACACGATCGATCTTCCCGATGCGCTCGCATTGCAGCCGATTTATCCGAACCCCGCTGTGGGGACAGCTCATGCGGTGATCGAGGTGCCCGAGTCGGCCCGCGTCTCGATCGTTCTCGTCAACAGCACCGGCCAGATCGTGCGAAAACTCGCAGACAACACGCTGCCGGCGGGGCAACGGACGGTTTCGATCGACGTGCGCGACTTGGCTCCCGGACTATACTTCGTCGTCCTTGACTCGGTCGGGAAACGATTGACTGCCCCGCTTACCGTGATTCGGTAGCCTCGGCGGTCGATGCCGCCAGCCTGTCAAACGAGGGGGTCAGGTTCGCGAGGTGATAAGTAAACAGCTTTAGGACGTCGGTGCCTCCTTCCCGAAAAGCCGCCACGTCATTCTGGCGCTTGCTCATGAAGAGTGTCTCCGCGGCGCCTCCGGCAAACTCGACGCGCAGCTGGTGCGTAACGTTCGCGAGAACAGAGTCGATCGTCAGCGCAGTGTAGAATCCGTCTACCTTGATCGTCGAAACTCGATCGAGGAAGTCGGCCACCTCGACACTGTCAATAACTGAATCTCCGGCGCGCGAGCTCAAGCGCCAGCCTCCGTCAGTACGGGACAGGCCGTACGTCACGTCGTCCGCCGTCACTGACACGTTCGTGATCGCCTCAACAGGCATCGACCAGAGGGTCTTGTCGCGCCACTGATCGACCTTTGCCGACAGGTTGGGCACCCCGTTAGCGAGCATGACGCGGTCATCTCCGTCGATCCGAACGTAGCGGGACTGGAAATCAGGCCCTGTCTTTCCGACGATCAGTTCGAGCCTCCTGTCGCCCCATTCCAGGGTCATCTCGCTGCCGGTGCTGTCGACCTGGAACCGGGAGAACCCTTCTGGATTCGAGGAGACGATGCTCTCGAGCTGCATGTCGCCGATCTGTCGAAGAAGACGCATGACGGCGGCGGTGTCCGCATCGGCCTGAACCGGGCTGCTGAGCCGCCATTCCCCCGAATCGAGGCGATCGACCCGGATGTGCTCACCTCCACTCGACACGTCGATACGCGACACCCGATCCGAATCGACTGCGAAATCGGGAAGGTCCATAGTTGAAACAGGCCCACCGAACATCCCGGCCGACCATGCAATTACGATTAGAGCAACGAGAACGGCTGCGAGGAGAAGGAGTCGCTTCATCTCAAAACGTCTGTTTGCTAAAGCCCGGCGCGTATCTCCAGCTTCCGGCGTCGCCAGCGGAACATCCCTACCACGATGACCAGAAAGGGCGGAAACAGGAGTGCAAAATACTTGATTGGAGCCTTGAGGCCGTCGTCGATCGGGTCAAGCGGTCGAGGATCGATCTTCTTCGACCGGATGGCGAGGATGCCCTCATCGAGCACGAGCCAGTCGACCATGTTCAGAACAGCCTCTATGCTGGACGGAATCGGTCCGGCAAGCGACTCGTCGACGAAGTCCCCGTCTCCAAACACGACCATCCGCGATTCACTTACAGTTGGGGAAATTCCATACGGGCTGGGCAGCAGCCCCGTGTACGCCGCTCCAAGGGTAAACGGACCCTCGTTCAGTTCCCGATCCTGAAACATCTGGGGCTGGAGCATGAAAAAGCCTGTCTGCAAACCACTCGAAGGCGTCGAAAACGCGAGCGGTTCGACCTCTACGCCCGCCGGCACGTTCGTCGTGTCGATGGAACTCGCAAAGAACAGCCTCAACTCGCCCAGGCGTCTGACCATGGCGTTATCGCTGAACGAGGTCACGATGGGCAGGAAGGGGTATTGGATTGCCTCGAGGACCCGGAAAAACCCCGCCTGGCGCTGCACATTGATCGCCGAGGACTGCTCATCCATGACCAAGTCGGGATTGATTTTCGCTCCGTACGATTCGAGGAGACGCTCCAACCCGGTGTCCATCACCGTACCGAAACCCTGTTGGAGGTCGGTCTGCACGCGGTTCACAAGGAACGCGGCCTTGCCCTGCTCCTGCATGAATCGATCGATGACGCGGAGGTGGCCGTCGGGAATGGTGTCGGAAGGTGCGACGACGATGAGCACATCGGGACGCGTCGAGAATCCGGCAGAGTCGATGGTAACGGCCCGGACGTCGAGCCGTTTCCGGAGCTCCTCCATTAACCGGGGCATCGTCTGCGTGGGATCGGGCTCGCCGTGCCCCTGGAGAAAACCGACGACTGGCAGCCGGTCACGCTGCATCTTCTTGATCGCCGTGGTGATGTCGTACTCGAGATTTGACAACTCCTGAACGACGCCGATTACCTCCCGCTCATCCTGATA
>DATKEJ010000409.1:0-7127 GCA_035512315.1 Rhodothermales bacterium
AAAGCGGATGGCCTCGTCCAGGCTCCACGCGCGGTTGGCGTCGAGGCGGAGGTTGATGTCCGGGCCGACGGCGCGACGGATGTCGAGGATGGTGATGATATCATCGGCGAGCCCTGATCGTCCGACCTTGATCTTCATTGAGGTGTAACCCTCTCGGGCAAGGTGCAATGCCGACTCGACGGCCCCCGCGCCCGATCCCGTGACCAGACCGGCGAGCCAAATCCTCGGAGGGCCGCCCGGAGCGATTACGTCCGCAATAGGTCGTCCCAACCGTCCGGATTCCAGGCCGACGAGGGCCTGCTCCATCGCAAATTGGAGAGCAGGCGTCGAAAACTTGGATGCAATCGCCGTTCCTGGATCCGGCACATCGAAACCTCCGAGCGATTCTTGAAAGAGACCGGGACGATGGAGCTTCCAGTCGTCGTCGACCATTTCGATTGACTCGCGACTGAATCCTGGGAGGGGCGCTGCGTCGCCCCACCCGACGTGGCCGCCGGGTGTTTCCAGTCTCACCAGCCGTCCGATACGCTCATCCCCGAACGCGGACGACCGCGTCAGTGCGAGCCGATAAGGGATGAGTTGGGCGGAGGATAGCCTTAGATTAACCACGTCAGTGAGAACACGAGGCTATATATCACCGAGAGTCGCCCGGTCAATCCGAGCAGAGGGTTGAGCTTGACGCCGTCGATGCCTGCGAGAACGCGTCGCAATACCGGAGCGGCAAACACGAGCATCCCGCCGGCGAGCATCGACCAGGGGTGAGAACCAGAGGAAAGATATAGAACGACCGGAACCAGCGCGGCCCCGACGACGCAGGCTACGTATTCCCACCGGGCGAAACGCGGCCCGAAGCGAACCGCCAGCGTCCGTTTCCCTGCAAAAAGGTCCTCCTCTATATCCCGCAGATTGTTTACGGAGAGGAGAGCGACTGCCATGAGACCCGGGCCCAGACCTGCCGCCAGCGCAGTCCACGAGAGTGTTAAGGACTGCACATAGTGCGTCCCGGCTACTGCCACGGGGCCAAAGAACAGAAGCACGAACAAGTCACCCAAGCCTATATAGCCTAAAGGTTTAGGGCCAGCCGTGTACAGGATGCCCGAGAGGATCGAGAGCGCGCCGACGACGAGAATCGGGATACCGCCCCTGGCGATGAGGTAAGCCCCTGAGCCAAGAGCGATCGCGAATGCGACGGCCGTTCCGATGAGCACCGTTCCGGGGGGAATGAGCCCAGACTGGGTCACACGAGTCGGTCCTTTTCGATCCGCCGTGTCGGCGCCTCGGTGGAAATCCGAGTAGTCATTTATCAGGTTCGTGCCGATCTGTATGGCCAGCGCGCCGGCCAATGCCAGAAGCGCTGCCGGCCAATGTCCGACGCCGTCACCGAAGGCGATGGCCGTCCCGACGACCACGGGTGCGAACGCCGCCCACAGCGTTTTCGGCCGAATTGCTAGCCACCAGACGCGGATTGGCCCGGGTCGCGGAGTCGATCCGCCTTCCTGTACGGTCATGATGCCGCTCAGGGATATCTGGTGAACTGTTCGAAATCAGGGTCGCGACGCTCGTTGAACGCATTTCGGCCCTCTTGACCTTCCTCGGTCATGTAGAAAAGCAGCGTCGCATTGCCCGCGAGTTCCTGGAGACCTGCCTGCCCGTCACAATCGGCATTCAGCGCCGATTTCAAACACCGGATGGCCAGTGGGGACTTCTTCAGAATTTCCCTGCACCAGTCGACGGTTTCCTCCTCGAGCCGTTCGAGCGGGACAACGGTGTTTACGAGTCCCATCGCGAGCGCCTCTTGGGCATTATAGGGCCGGCACAGGAACCAGATTTCCCGCGCCTTTTTCTGGCCGACGATCCGCGCGAGGTAGGAAGCTCCGTATCCGCCGTCGAACGAACCGACCTTGGGTCCGGTCTGCATGAAGCGTGCGTTGTCGGCCGCAATCGTCAGGTCGCACAAGACGTGCAGGACGTGTCCGCCGCCAACGGCCCAGCCCGCCACCATAGCGATCACCGGTTTCGGACACGTGCGGATCTGACGCTGGAAATCGAGCACGTTCAGGCGCATGGTGCCCGAGCTGTCGGTGTATCCCGCATCACCGCGGATCTTCTGGTCGCCTCCCGAGCAGAAAGCGTGCTCTCCCTGGCCGGTGAGAATGACGACGCCGATCGCGGGGTCGTCGCGCGCATCGAAGAGTGCCTTCGACATCTCGTCAACGGTTTTGGGACGGAACGCGTTGCGAACCTCCGGCCGGTTGATCGTGATCTTGGCAATTCCGTCCGCCTTGTGGTAGAGAATGTCTTCGAAGCGACCTGCCTCGATCCAGTCGATGACGCTCATTCTTTTTGGGATGCTTTTGGTTGGGCGGAAATATAGTAAGCAGCTTCTAGCGCGTGCGCCCTGAGATCGGCGTGGAGGAGGCGATTACTCCGTCGTTCGGTCACCACTTCGATGAGAGCGGCGCGGCCGTTCTGTATTGCAGCCGTGTATGATCGCTCGAAGTCCGATGGAGATCCGGGCCGATCATAATGGATACCAAACATCGCTGCGGCGTGCTCGAACGACCAGATGTGCGGAGAGGTGAACCACGGTTCGAAGACTTCGGCGTGGTCGGCAATCGGTAGGAAGTTGAATATCCCGCCGCCTCCGTTGTTGATCGCGACCACGACGATAGGGCGGCCCTGAACCAGGGCCAGGCTGTTCAGATCGTGAAGCAGGGCAAGGTCCCCGATCAACAGCGTCACCGGGCAGCCGGCGCCCAGGTGGTACCCGAAGGAGGTCGCCGCCGTCCCGTCGATTCCGGACGCACCCCTGTTCGCTGCGACGCGACGAAGGGCGCCGCTGGAGGACCCGAACATGTCCACATCCCGGATCGGCATGCTGCTCGCGACGAACAATGCGTTGTCCTCAGGGAGAAGCCGAGTTACGGCTGCCGCGACGCCAGGCTCGGAGATCTCCGTCAACGAGCCGATTTGATCTCGAAGGGCAGAGTCGATGCGCTCGTCCACTTCGGTCCATGCGTCCAGCCAATCTCGGTCCGGAGATGCCGGGGCGCCCGCCAGCGCCCGGCAGAACGCCTGCGTCGACGCTCGGATTACGGTGGAAACGCGGTGGCCTGGATCTCTTCTCTCCGGATGGTCGACGACGGCAACGATCCGCGCATCCACACTGTCTGCGTGACTCCGAATCTCTTTCGAGGAAACGGGGCCGCCGAGGCGAAGCACGAGCTCGGGTTCGGCAGCTCCCGCGTTTGCGGCGCAGACGAAATGAGGCCGGCGCACGACGTGAGGCGGCGCGTCTCCAAGTCGCATCTGCGAAGTAACGTCGGCGACGACCGGCCATCCGAATTCAGACGCGAGAGTGGTTACGGCGCGGGCGTCTTCGAGTGTTGGGAGTTCCCCAACGATGATGATTCCTCGCCGGACGGCTCTCACCTGGTCGAGTAGTTGAGAGATGGCTGCCGCGTCGGGATCGCCGGCGCCAATTCGGTACGCTGTGTATGGACTTCGGGTACGCACCCACCTATCTGGAATCTCAGGCAGCTTTCCTGCGACTTTGGACGGTGCGAGCGGCTCTCGGTAGGGGCAATTGAGATGGATCGGCCCCGCCGGAGAGCCGGTTGCGCGATGCACGGCCTGATCCACCGTGGTCAGTACGAACGAGGAATCGATCTCCACAGAAGGGCATGGGAAATCGAAAAACCATCTCGGGTACGTACCGAAAAGCCGAATCTGATCGATGGCCTGGTTAGCTCCGGTGTCCCGAAGCTCGGGCGGGCGGTCTGCCGTGATGGCGATGAGGGGGACGTGCGACTGTGCCGCCTCGACCACGGCCGGAAGCCCGTTGGCTGCCGCAGTGCCTGACGTCGTGATCCACGCCGCAGGTGAGCCCGAGCCGCGCCCGCAGCCCAGCGCGGCGAACGCCGCGCCCCGCTCGTCAAAGTGGATGGTCGCCTCGGTCATCGAATGTTGAGCGATCGCCACAACGAGCGGTGAACTCCGGGACCCGGGCGCCAGAAAGAAGTGACGGACTCCGTTACGGACCAGCTCTTCGACGATCAGGTCGGCCCAGAGTCGGTTTATATTGGATGCGGACGAGCTCACGTTCCAGTGAGCGATTTCGTAAAGTCGCTGATCTTCTGCTCGATCTCATCCCACTCGCCCTCGGCGGTCGAACCTTCGACGATGCCCGCACCGGCGTACAAGGCAACACGATTTCCCTCGACGAGGGCGCTTCGAATGCCGACGGCGAATTCGGATGCATTTGCGCCGATCCAGCCGACCGGCCCTGCGTACCAGCCTCGGTCGAACGGCTCGTGGTGCGCGATGGCTTCCATGGCCACCTTCGTTGGGACCCCACCCACGGCCGGAGTCGGATGGAGCGCCCGCATCAGATCGGCATCCGAGACCCTGTCGGCGAGCACGCCCCACATGCTTGCGAAGAGATGCATCCTGCGCGCGAGGCGCATGACCGATACCTCTTCATCCTGCTGGAACGATGTGCATAGCGGCGCCAGCGCGGCGGCGACGGACTGCCGCACGTACGCATGCTCCCTGCGATCCTTCTCGCTTTCGAGCAACTGCTCGATCAGGGCGGCGTCGGTCACGCCGCTGTCCCCCCGCGGGCGTGTGCCGGCCACCGCCTCGGTTGCGATGTAACGCCCCGATCTCGACAGGAGGCGCTCCGGTGTCGCCCCGATGAATGCCGTTCCCTTCACGGGCTGGAAGAGAAAATGATAACAATCGTTGGTGATCGACCGGACCCGATCGAGAAGCATGACGGGGTCCAATCGTCGGGAGAACGAAAGAATCGTCTTTCGGGCCAGCACGATCTTCTCCATTTGCTGCTCCTCGAACGCCTTGAGCGCCCAGTCGATGGACGATTCCCACTGGTCCCTGTCGGGGAGATCTTGTCGCGACAGGGGAAGATCCACGGCAGTGTCAGGCGAACCCGGCGGTTTGGTTGAGAGCTCCGACAGGTCGTCTTGAATCTCGGCTATCCGGTCCCCGTCCTCGGGAAACGCCAGGTTGCAGATCAGCCGGGTCACATCGCCCTCACGCTGCAGCTCGAATCGTGGCAGCCAGAACCGATAGGCGCTGTAGGGCGCCCATTCAGGCGATACGTCATGGTATCGGTCGAACCGGATGCCGCCGAAGTAGCGCAGGTCGCCGGGTCCCGATCCGATAGCCGATCGGAGCCGCTGGAGGACCGCATTGTAATCGATGGGAGCCTCTTTCGAGACCGAGTCCGCACACCCGACGCCGGCGACCTCGAGCCCGTCGTTCCGTCCGGCCCAGTAAATACGGACGTCTGCAGATTGGGCATGCAGCCATACGAGCGGATCCAGATTCGGGTAGGGCAGGGCGATGCGTACCAATTGTGCACCGTCACCGGATCGCCCGTCCGTGCGGTGCGATGCGGCGGCATCGACGATCTGCCTGGCGAGCTCTGCGTGAATGTCGGCTGCCGAGGCTGTGGATACGGGGCTTCGCACGATTCCTGTCGTACGGTTTTTTCTGATGCGAGGGAGGTGACTGCCGTTGTCTCGACCGGCTGTCTTTCAAGTCGCCGGGGAATCTACCGAGCGTAGGGGAGTTTTCAAACGCCAAACGAACCGCTAAACGCTAAACGAGAAACGCTGAACGAACGCTAAACGCTAAACGAGAAACGCTGAACGCCCCTGAGTGTGCTGCGCTTTCGCCGACGCTTGACGTTTGACGTTCGACGTTCGACGAATCTTTAACTTCCAGCCAAACCTCCTCGCCACGATGCGTCGATCAAGTCAGAATGAAATTCCTTACCTCGACACTCCGCGCGGCATTTTGTCGCGAGGCGGCCTGTTCTTCCACACGACGGTGGCCAATCTCGAGGAGGCCTATGGCGAGGTTCTCAAAAAGGTGTCACTTCAGCACCTGATCGATCGCGCAGAGCTATGGCTAAGCTCGCATCGAGCGATCACGCTTTGGTCGATGATACCGCTGTTGGTTTTCGCGTCGGTTCCCGTTGCCTGCGGTCTGGGGCTTGTGGTGTTCGTCCTCTGGAAGTCGATTGCACCCGCGCTCGGAACCGGGTGGCTCGACCGGCCCTTGCGGCTGCTCTCAAGTGTCGCCGGACAACTCCTAGGGTACGTCGTCGCGATGAGCTGGCTCGGCGCCACAGGGAACTATCCAGCGCTGATCGCCGGCCTCGTTGCGTTCGCCATGATTCGCTGGCAGCTGCTGGACTATCTTCTAAATCCAGTCACCTCGCAACTCCATCGACGTCTTTTCCCGCTGCCTGTGCCCGACCAGATGCTTCGAGCCGTGATACACGCCGCAGCGATCCGGCTCAGAATTCCGCTGCCCCAGTTTCCGTCCATCGCACGATGGATGGAAACAAAAAACGTCGAACGTCGAGCGTCGAACGTCGAACGTCGAGCGTCGAACGTCGAAAACGGCGAGCCGGAACGATGAAATGGTTTCACGACTCTGGTACTCCGTTAGGTGTCATCGTGATCTTTCTCGCTCTCGGCACGTTCGCTGCGGCCTGCTCGCGCGCGGCGGAAGTTCCGACCGGCCAAGTAGAGCAGGCGCAACGGCCGGCCTTGCAGGAAAGCTGGGACATCGTCCTGAATATCTCGGAAGCCGGTGTCTTACGAATTCGTCTGACCGCCTGGCATATGGAGCGCTACGACGATCCCGACAGCTTGTTTACCCTGTTCGAGAGCAACCCCGACTCTGCGAGCGATCGCGTCGAGGCAGCATTTTATGACTCCAGCGGGGCTGAGAATGCGAGCATGACGGCGGAGTCTGTCCGTTTTGACGAAGCGGGTGAACGCCTGGTTGCGACGGGGGACGTGCATGTCAGCGCCTCGTCGGGCCGTCTGCTCGAGGCTGAAGTGCTGCATTGGGACCAGTCGAGGAGGCGAATCACTGTGCCGGGATTCGTTTATCTCAAGACGGACGGGGAAGAGATCCGCGGCTTCGATTTAGAGGCAGATGAGGACCTCGACAACTACGTGATTCACAGGATTACCGGAACCGTCGTCGTCAGAGAGGATCGCGAGTGAAACGGGTGTTTTTCCCCGGCGCCCGCAGATTGGTTCTGCCGATGCTCCTCGCTCTGATGACGGCAGGGGCTGCATCCGGCC
>DATKEJ010000410.1:0-7328 GCA_035512315.1 Rhodothermales bacterium
ATGATTGAGCAGTGCCGTGCGCTGTTTCTTCAGTTGCTCGAGGAAGGTCCATTGGGCCCTCAGCGTGGCCTGACTGTCATCCTGGTCGTAGTGGACCTTCTTGGGATGAGCAATCTGAAAAGTGGCTATGTGGTAGGCACTCGTTGCATCAGTCGTATTTCTACAACCCTCGGCTTCGGCGTGCTTACGTACCAGCGCCGGGTTAACACGCGCCACCTTGATCGGTAGTGTTGCCTGGAATCGCTTCAGCGCGTGCAACCAGTTGGCCTCGTAGCTTCTCAACGCGTCGTACCCGGGCGTGGCTCGGAGCGTGCGCCTGTTCCGCCAGACCGCTCTCCTCGCGAGTTCACCTGACAGGCGATTCCAGGAGTCCGACCTCTTCTTTGCTGACTCGACATTTTTTCACGTATTCCCGCACGAGTTCGTTCGGGGAGAGGCTTCGTCCGCGCTGGACGCGCCGTTCAAAGTGGTCCCTTACGCGGTCGGCGGCGGAGCGCTATTTCGGATCGGAGGATCCCGTCGGGCAGTCGATTACGTACGACGGCGATCAAACGTTCGAGGTGACGGCTGTGGTTGAGGATCCTCCCTTCCCGTCGCACCTCCGTTTCGAGATACTGGCCTCGTACCGAAGCCTGGACGCTTTCATGCCTTGGACGCAGAGGGATTGGCACTGGCCGCCGATCTACACCTATATCCAGCTCGCTCCCGATGCGAGATCTACCGACCTGGAGTCGAGTCTTCCGGCGTTCATCCTGGAGCACGGAGGCGAGGAACAGGCTGCTCAGCGCAACCTGGGGCTGCAGCCCATCCGGGACATCCATTTGCAGTCCGATCGCGAGGATGAGCCGGCGCCGAACGGCAGCATGGCTTACGTCCTGCTATTCGCGGCGATCGCCATCCTGATTCTGGTCACCGCCTGCATCAACTTCGTGAACCTCACGACTGCGCTCGCCGGTAGTCGTTCGCGTGAGGTCGGCGTCCGTAAAGCACTGGGAGCACGGCGCGGATCGCTTATCAACCAATTCATGTTCGAAGTTATGGCCCAGGTAATACTGGCCGCGGCCCTGGCCGTTGCCATCGCAGAACTCCTGATGCCTACCTTCAACACCCTCTCCGGTAAGACCCTCGTGCTAAGCTTTCTGGATATCCGAGTGCTGGGCGTCACACTGGCTGGCATCGTGATGGTCGGACTGCTGGCAGGTTCGTACCCGGCTTTTCTCATGTCGGCTTTTCGTCCGATCCAGGCGCTTCGTGGATCTCGCGACGCGACATCCACATCGAAGAGCGTTTTGCGGAACGGGCTGGTCATCTTCCAGTTCGCCGTGTCGACCGTGATGATCTCGAGTACGGCCGTGATCTACAGTCAGCTCGAGTACGTCAAGGATGGCAAGACCGGATTTGATGAGGAGCACACAGTGGTCATGGAGCTCCATGACGCGCCGGATCGGATGCAGTACGATCGACTAAAGGCTCGTCTCTTGACGGATCAGAACATCGTCAACGTGACGGCGTCGAGCAGCATCCCGCCGGGCCGCGGGTTCACGTTCAACTATCCCATTGTCCCGGAAGGGCACGACGAAGAAAGCCCCGTTCGCATGCGGACCCTGGGCGTCGATGAGGATTTCCTGACCACGTTCGACCTGAGGGTCGTCGATGGCAGGAACTTTTCGAAGGAGCACACGACCGACACGGCGTCCGCTTTCATCATGAATGAAACGGCCGCGCGGAGTCTGGGGTGGATCGACGATGCAATAGGAAAAAGGCTGACGCTGTCTTACGATCACCCGGACGGCGGCTTTGTCGCCAAGAAGGGAAGCGTGGTTGGCGTCGTACAGGATTTTCACTTCAATTCGTTTCACCGAAGGATTGAGCCGATGCTCATTCACTTGCTTAAGCCGTCCGTCTTCTCCAAGTTTGTGGCAGTACGGATCCGACCCGATGACATCCAAGGCAGTCTGGCTTTCATGGAGACGGAGTGGGAAGCCTTCACGAGGGCCGGGTATCCGTTCAGTTATTCCTTTCTGGACCAGGCTTTCGAGCAGGAGTACCGTTCAGACGAGCGCTTCGGAAAAGTCGTCGGCTGCTTCTCGATCCTCGCGATCGTGATCGCGTGTCTCGGTCTTTTCGGGCTGGCGGCATTCACGGCGCAGACCCGAACGAAGGAGATCGGCATCAGGAAGACAATGGGCGCTTCCGTCGGAAACATTTTCCGGCTGCTGTCACATGACTTTGCGGCACTTGTTGGGCTGGGTTTCGCGATAGCCGTACCGGTTGCGCTTTTCGGGATGACAGCGTGGCTCGCAGGTTTTGCGTATCGAATCTCGGTCGGGCCCGGCGTCTTCGTCGCGACAGGCCTGGTGCTGCTGGCGATTACCCTGTTCAGCGTGAGCTACCACTCCCTGAAGGCGGCCTTCACGAATCCAGTGGATGCGTTGAGGTGGGAATAGGTTCGAAGTTCGAGGTTCGGGGTTCCAAGTTCCAGGTTCACCGTTCCGCCGGCGTGGCCCCTCTCCAGGCCCCGCGATCCCGGCTCGGCGACATGGACAACGTGCGGCGTCCATAGTTCACCGCATGTCGATGGTCGACTGCACGATGCACCATGTCCCATGTACGGTACTTCGCGGTCTCGATTATCGCAAGATGCGTGGTCGTGGAATTCAGGTTACACAAAATCGCCCCTACAGCTTCCCGGGCTCTGGCTATATTGAGGAGCCACCCACCGCCCGGATCGACGCCGCCTTGCTTTCGACAATGATCAAGCGACAGTACCAATTCACCCTTTGCATCCTCCTGCTCTCCTCCATGCTCATCGGCTCGATTCCGAGAGACATTCCAGCACAGACAGTGCCCGAAGGATTTTCGATCACCGCCGTCTCGGGTCCACTGGACGACGATGCGACGACGTTCGCCGTGCTTCCCGACGACCGGATCCTGGTCGGAAATCAGTTCTCAGGACGCGTTCAAGTGGTCGTTGACGGCGCACTGAGCCCCGAACCTATCTACACGGTGCCGAACCTGCAGACGTCGAGCGAGCAGGGGCTGCTCGGCATCGCCGTGGATCCAGATTTCCCGGACTCCAACTATGTCTACCTCTACCATTCTCTCGCGACGTCGGTGAATCGCGTCTCGAAGTACACCATCGTCGGCGACCTTCTTGATGCAGGCTCCGATGACCTCGCCATCGAGGCGGGCTCGGCACAAATGCTCCTGGAGTTTCAGGATCTCCGGTTCAACCACAATGGGGGAACCCTCCGGTTCGGAAGCGACAAGACGCTCTATGTCAGTCACGGCGACGATGCAGACATCAACCTCGTCCAGGATCTGACGAATCTCTTTGGAGCGATTCTCCGCATCAATCGGGACGGGAGCGTCCCATCTGATAATCCCTCTTTCGATCCGTCGCCTGCCGGCGCCCGAGGCGAGATCTTCGCGTTCGGGCTGAGGAATCCTTTCCGATTCGCCATCGATCCCGCGACCGATGTGCTTCTTGTCGGGGACGTCGGTCCGAGCGACGTCGAGGAAGTCAATCTTGCCGAGGGCGGCGAGAATTTTGGTTGGCCAACGTTCCTCGGCGAAGACCCGTTTCAATCCCAGATTCCGCTGGCAACGTCAGAGCACACAGAGCCGATCCACAGCTACCATCATACGGGCGGAAGGGCGTCGGTGATGGCCCTTGTCACCTACCGGCAACGCGATTTCCCGAACGATGCCAGCTTCCCGCCCGAGTATGACGGCGTGCATTTCTTCGCCGATTTCTACGCCGGACCTTTGGAGTACCTCCGGCCCAATCAAGATGGGGGCTGGACTGCGGTGGAGTTCGCGCAGGGCTTCGTTCGTCCGGTAGACGCCACACTGGCTTCGGATGGTGGCGTGTACATTCTGGAGTATGGGAGGGCGATTCGTAAGATTCAGTATACGGGCGCGGGCGTCGACACGGAACGGGATCCGACGATTCCGGGTGACCGGCTCAACTTGGGCCCGAGTCATCCAAATCCTTTCGACAACGAGACGCGTTTTTCCTACACCCTCGCGACGCCGGCAGATGCCACCGTGGCGGTGTATGACGCGTTAGGCAGACACATCGCCACGCTCCATGAGGGATTCCAACGGCAGGGCATACACACTTTCGCATGGGATCGACGCGATCCACGCGGCATGCTTGTCCCTCCGGGCGTTTATATCTACCGGGTGGATACTACGGAGTCATCGCGATCGAGGGTGATGGTGGTGCAATGAAGTCCGCGCGGGGGTAAAACTGATTATGAAAATCACAAAGAAATCCCTCCTCCTTACTTCCGTCGCCGGAATCGACCTCTTCATTCACTGGACCTTCGGTCTGCTCATTGTCGGCCTACCGGCCTTTTATCTGCTCACCGGAAACAGCGTCGAAGTCACGCTATTCGTATTCGCGTTGGTGATGACCATCTTCGTCTGCGTCGTTCTTCACGAACTCGGACACGCGTTGGTTGCGCGTCGTTACGACGTGCCGACGCGCGATATCACACTTTATCCAATCGGGGGAATCGCTCGCCTGCAGCGAATGCCCACCGAGCCCATGAAAGAGTTCTGGATCGCCGTTGCCGGACCCGCCGTGAATGTCGCGATTGCCATAGCCCTCATTCCTTTCGTCGTGGCGCTGGGCGGCTTTCCGCCGCTCGAGGAACTGGTGCTGGCGACAAATACTCACTTCGTGCCGAAACTGCTGGCTATCAATGTCGGATTGGTGGTCTTCAACCTGCTGCCGGCCTTTCCTATGGATGGAGGCCGCGTGCTCCGCGCGCTCCTGGCCACGCGCATGAATTACCTCAGTGCAACGCGCATCGCATCGAAGACGGGACAGATAATGGCCATCTTCTTCGGGTTATTCGGTTTCCTGTTCTTCAACCCTATTCTGATGTTCATCGCACTCTTCGTGTACCTCGGTGCTCAGCAGGAAGAGCAAGCGACCACGATGCGGACCGTAATCCAGGGCGTTCCGGTCCAGGAGGCCATGATGACGCGCTACGAAACGCTGGCCCCTACAGACACGCTGAACGACGCCGTCACGAAGCTTCTTGCAGGATCGGAACATGACTTTCCCGTCGTCGACGACGGCCGCGCGCTGGGCGTGCTGATGCGACGCGATCTGATGAAGGCACTCGCTGAGCAGAAACCGTCGTCGTTGGTAAAAGACGTGATGCGAAGCACGTGCCCCGTCGTCGAAGACACTGCAATGCTGGATGAAGCATTTCAACGCATGCAGGAAGCGGAGTGTCAGATCGCGCTCGTCACCAAGAAGGACCGACTCATTGGGGTGCTTAGTCTGGAGAACGTCGGCGAGTACATGATGATCGCGACGTCACTGTCATCCCGTCCTAAACGCTAAACGTTGAACGAGAAACGCTAAACGTCCCCCCGCAGCGAGGGATCCCCTCCTCCGCGGTGGGGTCCTCAGTCGCTGGCGCTCCCTCGCGATGACAGGGGGCTACCTTATAACTCCCGTATAGAGGTAGTCGTTGTCCTTCTGTTGGGCGTGACACGACTGGCAGTCTGCCACGCGACCTTCCAACGCCATGCCGTTCGGACCGTCATCCAGCTCCCCTGTCGGCAAGAATTTGGCGAAGAACCAGTCGTTGTGGTCCGGATTATACCCATCGACCTTATACATGACCGTAATGGCAGCCATCGTGCTGTCGGGTGTATAGTTCTCCTTGACGATGATCGCACCGCCAGGCATGAAACCGGCCTTCGTGTTGGCGGCTCCCAGCGCGAGTTGATTAACATAGGTCGTCAAAAGCATGCCGTGCGGCTCCTGGCCTGTGTAGAAAGCCGGTTTGTTCGGCCACTTTGGCCAAGCTGTCTGATAATTCGAACGCTGCAAGAACGACCAAAGGGACGCTCCGGTTGTGTCGGGAAGAGAAATCACCGTCTGCCCGAGCACATCGTCGGCGCCGGATTCCATCGAGCCTTCCGCCGGCTTATCTGGTTGCTGCGCGCAGGCCGCAAACCCGAAAGTAGCTGCGACAACGATTGTGAGTATTCTGATTGTGTGGTTCATAATGCTTCCTCTGTCAATCCTCCCCGTGGTTCATTCCGGGGGAGGCATGCTATTTCTTATGGCCATGCTGCGATCATCGTTCCGAACGCGGTTGATCACAAGTCAGACACCAGATCGATCAGGCTGCCGGCCAACACCGACGCCTTCTGCCCGGATGTAAGTGAGTGCCTGACCCAATAGGTTTCATCTCTCGTCAGATTCAGCAGCTTAATCTCCCCGTCGTTTTCAATCGCTTGCCGCAGGTTCCTCAACGCAAGGGTGTCGCCCTGTTCTATCGCCTCATGATCTCGCGGATCGACGAACGTGAGCCCAAGGATGCCGAAATTCGCCAGATTCCGAAGGTGAATGCGAGCAAAACTCTTCGCAATCACTACGCGGAGCCCGAGATATCTCGGCGCGATCGCGGCGTGCTCGCGGCTCGACCCCTGGCCGTAGTTCTCGCCGCCAACCACAAACGATCCACTCTTCCGGTACAGCTGCGTCCGCTCGTAGAACGATGAGTCGATCTGAGAAAAGACGAACCTGCTGATCTCCGGGATATTGCTGCGGAACGGAAGCACGCGAGCCCCGGCCGGCATGATCTCGTCGGTAGACACGTCGTCACCCAGCTTTAGCAACACCGGTCCCTCCAGGGTATCCGGAAGTGGCTCGAAGTCGGGCAGTGACGCAATGTTCGGTCCTTTCTCCAATTCGAAGTCCTCGCCGTTCAGTGGCGGCGGCACGAGCTGCTCCTGGTTGATGATGATCGTCTCGGGCTCGCGCGGCTGGACGTACTTTATGCCGAATTTCCCTCCCAGTTCGCGCGGGTCGGTTATTTGACCCGTCAGCGCTGACGCGGCGGCGGTTTCAGGGCTGCACAGATACACCGCGTCTTCTCTCGTGCCCGAACGACCCGGAAAGTTGCGCGGCACCGTCCGCAAGCTGATTCGATTGGTGGCGGGGGCCTGCCCCATTCCGATGCATCCGTTGCAACCCGCCTGGTGTATCCGTGCGCCCGCACGTATGAGCATTTGTAGATACCCCTGCTCCGCCAGGTTCTCGAGGATCTGGCGCGACGTGGGATTGACGTCGAACGACACCCGATCGTGAACCTGCCTACCCTGCACGATGTGCGCCGCGATCGCGAAATCTCTGAATCCCGGGTTTGCGGACGAGCCGATGTAGCTCTGATATATCTCCCGACCGGCGACTTCACGCACCGGGACGACCTTGCCGGGACTGCTCGGGAGGGCTATCAGCGGCTCCAAGGTGGACAGATCAATCTCCTCGTCGACGTCATACGCGGTGCCTG
>DATKEJ010000411.1:0-9709 GCA_035512315.1 Rhodothermales bacterium
CGTCTTCTATGTGCTTCACTGGATCGTGACCGCCGCTCGTCCCGAGGCTGGCACTCGAAACGAGTTCCCCGTCAGAGTTGTCAAGATCGTCCCTTGATTGTTCCGATGTGATGGATGCCGGCATACGGAAGAAATGAATGCTCACCTGATAATGGCAAATTTACCGGACTGAACTTCGCTCGTATCCAGATCCTGGACGGTGAAGAGGTAGAGTCCGCTCGACAAGGAAAGCCCCGATTCTGACAGGAGATCCCAAGAATGCTCGCCGCCTGACAGGATACGATTCTCCGCCGAGAAATCGTCGTACCAGCGTATGTCGCCTGTGTAGGTAGCCGCATCGTGCGTGAATTCAGCGACGATTTCACCGGCCAACGAGTAAATTCTCACCTTGCTGCGAGCAGGGAGGTTGTAAAAATTAAGCTTTCTTGTTCGTGATGTCGTGCCATCCCAGGCCGCGTTGATCCGGTACGGATTTGGATAAACGCCCACCGCGTCAGCGGAGCTGGCGGCGGCAGGCGTACCCGGGAACGCACGGACGGCATTCGCCACCCGGGAAGACTCAAATGAGGGCAGGCCGACGGACTCGTCTCCCTGATCGAAGGCCGTTACGGCAAAGCCGTACTGCCAGCCGCTCAGGATGCCCTCGACCTCAAGTGCGTATCGATAAACGGTGGTATCTCCCGGAAAGGTCACGGGATCGCTCAATATTACGGCGTCGAAGCCGTTATTGATGCCGACCCCATTCGACGGGATGTCATACTGAGCGATCAAACCGGCTGCGCCGAACACGTCTCCTCGAAGATCGTCTCCAGGGTTGCTGGCATAAACACGGTATCCCTCGAAATCGACGATACCGGTGACGGGGTCGCGTCCGAACTCGGCCCGACTGTCCCAGTACAAAGTGGCCTTGCCACGGTCGAGTTCAACGCGGAGGCGGGGCGCGATGGGGGGCTCAGGAATCAGGTACCGCGTAAGCAGGCCGTCATCGTTTGCATCCTCGCCCGGGTCGAGCCGGCCGTTGCCGTTCGTGTCCTCTCCACGGTAGGTGCGGCGAGCCCAAAGGAGATTCTCGATGAGGGGAGCCCGGGTTTCGACGTTGTCGACCGACCGAAGGCCGAAGTCTTGGAATTCCTCAGGTTTCAGGGCAGCGACGAGTGCAAACGTGACGCGAAGCGTGTCTCCTGCTGCAACTTTTCGGAAAGGACCGACGGAACTGAGACTGATCCAGTTTCCGGCTGAGCCCGCTCCGTCAGTGCGGAGACGCTCGAACCAGTCCTCCTGTGCGACGAGGAACTCTTCCTGGGAGTTGTAAAGGTTCGGATCTGGATACGGGGTTCCCATCCGCCGATATCGGTCGGCCTCGGTCTGTGGACGCGCCAACTCAACGATCGGGTTTGAGGCAAAAGACCACCATCTCGCCGTGTACCGCGGCAGAGGTAGACCGTCGGCTTCGTACTCGCTCGCTACGTCGGGATGCCAGAACCTCTTCTGACCAGTGGCCGGGTTGCGCCAGTCGGCGCCGAGAAAGCCGATGGTTCCATACGTGTGGAGCGACTCCTCGGTCCCGCCCGCATTGAAGGCATAACTCGTGTTGAGGCTGTCAATCAGCCCGAAACCGCCCTTGTTGAAGTATGAGCTTCCGATGTCGGTAGTGGTGTTGACGTTGCGTACTACCGAATCATGCCAGAGGCCGACATACACCGAGTCCCAATCCGCGCCGCTGATGTTCGCGATGTCGAATTCGATGATTACGAAGAACTCGGTGAAGGGGAAGCTCCAGGCGTGGCTGGTTTGCGTAACCTCCATACCGAGCCGCCCGGCCTGGCCGCGCACAGGAATCGTTGTACCCGGGACGAAGGACGCCGTGTCGTTGAAAGAGGTCACGTAGTCCTGGTGGCTGATGGCGCGAGGCGTGTAAGCGTCCGACTCGATCAACGTAGAGAATTCACGGATCTGGGTGCTCGGAGACATCTCGTACCCCTCGCCTCCCGGCTGGTAGCCCGCTGAAGTCGTAACGGCACCGGTCCGCACGGTCAGTACTCCGTCGCTACGAATCGCTCCAACCCAGAGTCCTGACTCGAAGAGATGCTCCACGCCCGAGTTGAGCGGGTACTCGAAAGAGGGTGCGCCAGTCGGCGTGTTTCGAACGTTCGCCCTGCCGATAAACCCTGAGTTCGTGACGGTCACGCCGACGTTTCCGACGTCGATTGTGGCTTCCTGGAAGTCTTGCCCCAAGACGGTTGCGGCGGAAACGAACGTGAGGACACCTATGAACGTGGCTCTAAGCAAGGGACTCGGTGGACGCAAGGCAGCGACTTGGGAATCGAGTTTTTCGTGATTCAGAAATCGAGTATAGAGATGAATGAACCGAATTACAATCTCATTTCAACTGCCAAACTGTTATCAAATCGTTTCGCCAACCTTGAAAAATCCTTTTTTCAAAAGAGCATCATTCGTCCGGACCACGACGACGTAGAATCCGGCCGATAATGCGCCTACGTCGATGGATTGTGAAGCAGGTCCTTCAGGCCCGGTGAAGCGTTCCGAACTGACAAGACGCCCCAAAGCATCGTAAACCTCGATCAGCGCATCGCCATGCCCCTGCACAGGCCGCGCAATATGAATACGGTCGGACGTTGGAGTGGGAAACACCCTGATCGCGGACTGGTAAGCAAGGACCGCATCTCGTGACTCGGCTACAGTCGGACTTTTCGGTGCGAAATCAACCACGATTGGAAGGTGGTCGGACGCGACTCCCGTATCCGACGCCAGAAGACCGAGCCGCTGTAGATCTGCGAACGGTATGACCGGCGTGTAGAGGGCGAAAGCCAGTTCCTCGGTCAGAACCGCATCGCTGAAGATGACGTAGTCGAGTCGGCCCGGCATGAACTGCCTGTCGTTCGGAGCGCCCGGATTGAGCCAGGTGAAGGTGTGCGGCAGTCCGGTGGTTCGCGGCACGACGTCCGTCATCGGCGTTCCATCCCAATCGGGATCGAACGACGGCCCAAACGAAGAATTCACGATCACGCCCTCTATGAGCGTTCGCGGCTGCCGATAGTCGCCCACGAAGTTCATGTCGCCGGCGAACAGAATGGGCGTATCCAGCGGGATACTGCCGTCATTTCGCGCATCTCTGATCGACGCCATGATCTGATCGACTTGGGACTGCCGGCGATCGTCGGCCTCGCAGCAGAAAAGATGAGCGCCCACCACGAAGACGTCTGTGAGACCTGCCGGCCCTTTGAGGAGGAACCCGTGCGCGCGGCCGTTCCTGTCGACCTCGAGTGTCTCGATGATTGGGGTTTTGCTCACAACCACGACGCTTGCCGGCGCGGCGGCGGCGAACCACTCTTCTCCCGATGCGGGCGGTGCAAGCTCATTTACTCTGTCGCGCGTCTGGGCGGCCGAATGGTCAAAAATCTCTGAGAAGACGATCACGTCAGGGTCGAGCAGTTTCAGAATTCGACCGATCGCGTTTCCTGGATTTCCTTCGAAGAGACCGTCCTGCTCGACATTCCAAGCCAACAAGCGCAGCGCCGACGACGCTTTTCGGTCAATTTCGATGCTGAACGATCTCGGTTCGGCGCTCCGGTCGATGGTGAAAGTGACCTGCTGCCCCTCATCCGGTAGCCGATCGCCCGCATCGCCGTGCGCCAGGCAGAGGCGGACGGTATCGGATGGGAACAGCGGCCCGAGACGCCGCGGCTCGGCGTCCAGCGCGAGAGAGAGTTCGAAGATTGGTGAAGTGACGCTCGGAGCCGCGACAAGCATCATGTCCTGTGAGGCAACGTTCAGCGACTGTCCACCGACCGTGAATGAACCGATTCGCTCGCTGAACTCCCAGACGAGTTCCGCTCCGATGCCGCAGACGGAAACCCCGGTCGAAGCGTTGTTGTCGGTGTCGAGCCCGAGAAGGATCTCGCTGTTAGATTGGAGGGAGACAATTCCTCCTACTTCGAACGCGACGTAAACGAAGCGGTCGTCGTTTGTCATCCAAACGCGTCCGAAGTCGACCATTCCATTGCCGTCGCCCTGCGGGTCACTGTAGAGCGGATCGATCGTCTGCCAGTCGCTGAACAGGCCGTCGATTGTCACGAACGCATCCTGCGCGGCCGCTTGGGAACCGGTGATCACCAGTCCGGCACAAACGGAGACGCAAGCCTTCAAGCACTTCAATGGGCCAGTCGTGATTTGAGCTCCATGATCCTGGCGTAAGAGGTTTCGATCCGCTCCTGGGTGATCTCACCCCTCGCGACCAGCGTTCGAATGGTCTCGATCGCCCTTGCCGCAACGTCGGGTTCATAGACTGTGTTATTGCCAAACGTCAGGACGTCGACGCCTGCCCGGATCGCCCGCAGGATCACTTCCTCCAGGTCGTAATGGTCTCGAATGGCGCCCATCTGAAGGTCATCCGAGAACACGACGCCGTCAAAACCCAGCGAGTCGCGGAGCAGGCCGCCGATCACACGATCGGAGAGCGTCGAAGAGACGCCGGACGAGTCCAGGCTGCGGTGCACCACGTGAGCCGTCATGACACCGTCAGCCAGACTGTCTTCGATCAGCCGGCGATAAGGAGCGAGCTCTGACGGACGCCAGGTGTCGGTGACGTCGACCAGGCCCAGATGGGTGTCGCCTTTCGACGATCCGTGCCCCGGGAAATGCTTCAGTACGGCGGCCACGCCGTGCTTGCGGTGTTCCTCGATGAACCACGCCGCGTTTCTGGCCACTATCGCCGGATCGGCCGAGAAGCTGCGCTCAATGGCGCCGATGATCGGATTCTGGGGATTGAGGTCGACGTCGACCACCGGGGCGAAGTTGACGTTCAGGCCCAGGCCGGCGAGAAGACTCGCCGTCCGCGACGAGTAGGCGCGAGTCGTGTCCTCTTCGTCAATGCTGCCCAGCCATTGGGCGGACACGGACTTCGGAAATCCATAACGCTCCTTGAGTCGATCCACGCGCCCGCCTTCCTGGTCGATTGCCACGAATAGCGGCTCGTGGCTCCAACTCTTGATCGTGGAGATCAGTCGACGCACCTGCTCAGGAGATGCAATATTCCTGGGCCTGCTCCTACTCGGAACATCGTATTCGAAGAGGATGATGCCGCCCACCTTTCGGTCGACGACGTCGGAATAGATGGGAGCGTTCTCGTCCACCTCAGTGCCCCGGAAACCGACAAGGATCATCTGACCGATCATCGTGTCGAGGTCGACTGAGTCGTGTGCCGCGGGTCCACTTTGAGCCCGGCAGGCGCCCCCGAGAAGGGCGAGAACGAGCGGAAGGGCGATATTTTTCATCAACTCGTCTCCCGCTCCAGTCGTTTTTCGAGTACCGGTTTCAGGACTTCCCAGACGTTGTCCGCTACGACCTCCTGGCCTTTCGCGGTCGGATGGATGCCGTCAAACTGGTTCAACTGCGGCCGGCCGGCCACGTCTTCGAGCAGGAAAGGAACGAGCTCGGCGTTCGCGTCTTCCGCTACCTCCTCGAATGCCTCACGGAAATCGGTGGAATATTGGCGGCCAAGATTCAGCGGCATCTGCATCCCCGCGAGAACGACCGATACGTCGGGGTACTTCTCCCTCGTTCGTTCGATGATCCCCCGGAGGTTGATCTTCATGCCCGCGACCGGGAGGCCGCGAAGCCCGTCATTGGCCCCGAGTTCGAGCACGAGAACGTCGACCGGATTCTGCAGCGCCCAGTCAATCCGCCGCAGGCCGCCCGCCGTCGTCTCGCCGGAGACCCCTGCATTAACGGTCTCGAACGGCCAGCCTTCTTCATCGATCCGTTTCTGGATGATCGCTGGAAACGCCCTCGTGGGGTCAAGACCGTATCCGGCGGTAATGCTGTCTCCGAAGAACAGGATGCGCTGCCTTGCACTCCGAGTGGCCTCGCCCGTCGATTGAGACCGAGCGGCATCCGGCTCAGGAGCGTCGGCGACTTCGGCCCCACAACCTCCGAGCAGCAGAAGAAGGACGAATAAGGGAAGCAGTGTCCGGCGGTTGAATCGAAATTCCATTTTTGGCGTAGCAAGGGGCCGCAGCAACCCGCGTTTCAGTTTTAAGACCGTCGTCGTGACAGAAAGCTCCAATACCGTAGTTCTCGAAGTCAGGGATCTCACCAAGACGTACACCAGCGGCGACCGCGAACTTACGGTTGTCCAGGATGTTTCGTTCTCGCTGACCAAAGGTTCCTCCGCGGCGATCGTTGGGCCGTCGGGCAGCGGGAAGACGACGCTGCTCGGTCTCTGTGCGGGATTGGACGCCCCGAGCGCCGGCTCTGTTACCCTGAATCAGATTCATCTCGGCGCGTTGGACGAGGAGGCGCGGGCGCGTATCCGGAGTCAGCACGTGGGTTTCGTATTCCAGACGTTCCAACTTTTGCCGACACTCACGGCGCTGGAGAACGTGATGGTGCCGCTCGAGCTGCGCGGTGAACGAGGCGCCGCCGAGAGAGCACGGGCGCTGCTGACGCGCGTCGGTTTGGGCGAGCGACTCACTCACTATCCCTCCCAACTTTCGGGCGGCGAGCAGCAGCGCGTAGCACTCGCGCGGGCCTTCGTGAATCGGCCGTTGATCCTGTTCGCCGACGAGCCGACGGGCAATCTGGATGCGGAAACCGGGCGGATCGTAGAGGATCTCCTGTTTGAGCTCAACCGGGAGGCAGGCACCACGCTTCTCCTCGTTACGCACAATCTCGAACTCGCTTCGAGAACCCAACGGATCATCTCGCTGCGAGGCGGAGTCGTCGTTTCCGACGACGAGGCAGAGAGGGTCAACGGCTCGGCTCAGGTGAGGGCCTAGTATGGATGAGCCCACGCGTAGTATCCGCTGGCGATGGATCCTTCGAATGGCCTGGAGGGACGGCCGGTCGAGCACCAGGCATCTGGCCCTTTTTCTCGCATCGATGGTTGTCGGTGTGGCGGCGCTCGTTGCGATCGAGTCGTTCAGGGCCAACCTCAAGAATGCGGTTGAGTCGCAGGCTCGTTCACTGCTGGGAGCCGACCTGCAAATTTCGCAGAATTCGCCTTTCGACGAGAGGGTTGAGTCGCTGATCGACTCAGTCGGCGGCGAGCAGGCGAGGGAGATCCGTTTCACCTCGATGGCGTACTTCCCCGGTACGCACGACACGCGCATCACGCAGGTCAGAGCCCAAGAAGGAGCGTTCCCGTTCTACGGAAGCCTGGAAACAAACCCGCCCGAGGCGGGCCGGAGATTTCGGGAGAGCCGCAGCGCACTCCTCGACGAGCGCCTGATGCTCCAGTTCGGGATGGCGCCCGGGGATTCCGTCTGGGTCGGGACCCGATCCTACGTAATCGGTGGAGCGCTGCTACGGATCCCCGGTGAATCGGCGATGGACGCGCTTTTCGGACCGCGGGTTTATATCCCGATCGCTGACATTGACTCGACGCTGCTCGACGCCGGGAGCCGGGTCAGATTCTATACGCGTTTCAGGCTCACCGATCAGGCCGCGGTCGACGCGGCGGCCGACCGCTTCAAGGCGCTCGAAACGGAGGGCGGGATCAACGTCTCGACCGTGGAGGATGCCAGCGATAACTGGAGCGACGCCCTGGGCAACCTGTACGGATTCTTGAGCCTTCTCGGATTTATGGCCCTCCTGCTCGGAGGGATCGGAGTGGCAGGCGCCGTGCACGCCTACACGAAGGAGAAGGTCGCACTCGTGGCCACATTGCGCTGTCTGGGCGCTCGTACCGTCGAGGCCTTCCTCATCTACCTGACCCAGGCCGCCGCGGTCGGGCTCGTTGCGGCCGTTCTTGGCGCAACCGGCGGGATGCTCGTTCAGGTCCTCCTTCCAGACGTGCTGGCAGACTTCCTGCCGGTAGACGTCGTCGTCGAGGCCCAATGGATCGCCGTTGCGATCGGAACGGTTATCGGGCTGTTCGCCAGCATCGTTTTTGCCACCATACCGCTCTTGGCCATTCGACGAGTCCCCGCTCTGGCGGCGCTCCGGGCGGCGTTCGAGCGACCCGAGCCGTGGTTCAAGGACGGGATGCGGTGGTTCGTCCTGCTGGTCGTCTTCGGGGCCGTGACCGGCTACGCCATCTGGACTACAGGTCGCTGGACCATCGGTCTATGGTTTGCGGCAGGCGTCCTCGCCGTCTTCCTGTGTCTCGCCGGTATTGCCCGACTGGTCATGTGGGCGTCTCGACGCTATTTCCCTTCCAGCTGGCCCTATGTCTGGCGACAGGGTCTAGCAAACCTGTACAGGCCGAACAACCACACGACAGTACTCGTGCTCGCGCTCGGATTGGGTACAACGCTGATCTTGACCGTCTACCTGCTCCAGTTCACGCTTCTTGGGTCCGTCCAGGGTCTCGACGCGCGCGGCGGGGCAAACACGATTCTGTTCGATATTCAGGGCGACCAGATAGCCGGCGTCGAGCAGACCGTGCGAGACCTCGGTCTCCCCGTGGAGGAAGTGACGCCGGTCGTAACCATGCGACTGAAGGAAGTGAAAGGACGAACCATCGACGAGATTCGTGACGATTCGACGATGGGTCACAAATGGCCGTTCGTGCGTGAGTATCGATCCACGTACCGCGACACGCTGACGGCGTCAGAAACGGTCGTCAGTGGAGCCTGGCATGGATCCGGATCGGGCGGGAGAAACTATGTCTCGTTGGAGGAAGAAATCGCCGAGGGACTCGGGGTGGAGGTCGGCGACGATCTCGTCATAGACGTCCAGGGCGTTGCACTCCCCGTCACAGTCGGCAGTGTGCGGTCTGTGGAGTGGAGACAAATGTCGTCCAATTTCTTCATGGTTTTCGAGCCCGGTCTGTTGAGCCAGGCGCCGCGATTCTACATCCTGGCGACCCGCGTCGCAAATGAGCAGGAGGCAGCGGATCTGCAGCGCGCGGTCGTTCAGGCTTTCCCAAACGTGTCCTTGATCGACCTCGATCTCATCTTGAGAACGGCGGGCGCAATTCTCGACCGAATCGCCTTCGTGATCCGATTCATGGCCCTGTTTTGCATCGCAACCGGCTTGCTTGTACTGATCGCATCGGTCTCGGTAAGCCGGCTGCAGCGACTTCGCGAGAGCGTCCTCCTGCGAACACTCGGCGCCTCCGCGAAGCAGATCGGCGCCATTTTGAACATCGAGCAGGCACTGCTCGGCATGATGGCCGCGATTACGGGGACGCTCCTTTCCTTTGCCGTTTCGTGGGCCATTGCACGATTCATGTTCGAGATCGAGTGGATTCCCTCCTGGGGCGCTATCCCGGTCGCCATCGTGTCTGTGACCACTCTGACCATCCTGTTCGGTACGCTGGGACGTGGCGCAACGGTAAGACGTCCGCCTCTGGAGGTCCTCAGAAACGAGTTATAACCGCGAACTGCCCGATCAATCCGAACCGACGGCGCATTTCTGAGTCTATAAGCCTTACTTTAGGGAAATTGTGCCTGGATCCCGGATCGAGTCCGGGATGACGGTCATCGCGATGATGACGGTCATCGCGATTTATTGGGGGCACCAAGAGGCGACTGTCCCAGGGGATAAAGTGAGGTTGGCTGTGAGATCGACCGGATGGAGCAACAAAAACGTCTGTATGGAAGCCATGAGTACATCCTTTTGCGATTGGCGGCGCGCGCTGTTGCCGCTGCTCTGGATTGGAGTGACCGCCGCGAGCGCTTTCGCTCAGGTGCCGCGAACGATAGCCTTCCAGGGGCTTATGACGGACGATCAGGGCGTTGTTCTT
>DATKEJ010000412.1:0-9485 GCA_035512315.1 Rhodothermales bacterium
TTTCTCGTTTAGCGTTTCTCGTTTAGCGTTTCTCGTTTAGCGTTTCTCGTTTAGCGTTTCTCGTTTAGCGTTTCTCGTTTAGCATTTCTCGTTTAGCATTTCTCGTTTAGCATTTCTTTGCCTCCTCCCAATACTGATCCATCTCCTCAAGCGACGCATCGTCGGGGCCCCGGCCCTGCTCCCGAAGCCTCCCCTCGATATGTCTGAATCTCTGAGTGAACTTATCATTTGCCGCCCGGAGCTCCATCTCAGGCGACACGCCGTTCAGGCGCCCGAGGTTAACCACAGCAAAGAGCAGGTCGCCCAGTTCTTCGGACCATCGCTCCCTGTCCGCCGGATCGACGGCTCGAAGCTCTTTGACCTCCTCCGTCACCTTCTCCCAAGCGCCTTCGCGCGTGGGGAAGTCGAAGCCGACCCGGGCTGCCTTTGATTGCACCCGCTCCGCAAACAGCAGAGCGGGCAGGGCTCGTGGCACCCCGTCGAGAACCGACTCACGATCGGATTCCGCCTTCTTCAGTTGCTCCCAGTTTCGCAGCACCTGGTCGACATCATCAGCCGTCACGTCGCCAAAGACGTGTGGATGGCGAAAAACGAGCTTGCCCGTCTCCCGCGCGAGCACGTCGGCGATCGTGAATCGTCCGGCCTCTTCCGCGAGCACGGCCTGAAAGACGACGTTCAGCAGCACGTCTCCCAGCTCCTCGGCGAGGGCCGGCCAGTCCCGACTGCCGATTGCATCCACGGCTTCGTACACCTCCTCGATGAATGGGGTGCGCATCGAGTCGTGCGTTTGATCACGGTCCCACGGGCACTCTTTTCGTAGCCGCCGGACAATCTCGACGAATGAGTGGAAATCGACCTGCGGTTCGGGGACGGGCGTGTCGGACATGGGATCGGAGGTTGAATTTGCTTTTGGAAGTTATGATTTCGCCGCTTGAGTGTCTTTATGAGTAGGCGACCCGAAAGCCGGGCGCGCAGACAACCAAAAAACGGAGACATTATCATGGCGAGATCAGTAAACCGCGTTTCCCTGCTCGGGCGTCTCGGCAGGGATCCCGACCTGAAGTACACGGGAACCGGCGTTCCGATGTGCAAGATCCGACTCGCAACGTCCGACTCCTATAAGGACTCGGAGGGAAAATGGACCGAGCGCACCGACTGGCACAACCTCGTGGTGTGGGGAAAACTGGGCGAAGTGTGCAGCCAGTACCTCAAGAAAGGCGATCAGGCGTACTTCGAGGGGAACCTGCAGTCCCGGTCGTTCGAGGATTCGAACGGAAACACCCGTTGGATCACCGAGGTCAAGGCGCGCGAGATGGTCCTGCTCAGCAACAACGGCGCCTCGAAGGAGGAATCGTTCACCGAGGAGTCTGCCGCGGCCTGAGAGCCGCAGACGATGACCACGGACCTCGGATCGACCTCGGACTTCTGACCCCTCGGAAGCCTCGGGGCAGGCTCTCGGACCTCGGACCTGATATCAGTATCTTACCGCCGGGACCACGCACCACGAAACCGGCGAAGAACACTGGCCACAATCGAATCACCCGTTTACGATGCGGACGAGTTTGTAAAGTTGTCAGCGTCGCACCCCGTCGTCGACGTACGGACCCCGGCTGAATTCCGCGCCGGGCATATTCCCGGCGCGGTCAATATGCCTCTCTTCTCGAACGATGAGCGGGAGTTGATCGGCATAACGTACGCCGAAGAGGGACGGTTGAAAGCGACGCGGATAGGTCTCGACCTCGTCGGACCGCGTATGAACCGGATGCTCGACGATCTGAAGGGTCTCGTCGCCGGAGACTCGGTTCTCGTCCACTGCTGGCGTGGCGGTATGCGAAGTGAGAGCGTCGCGTGGCTCCTGAATTTTTCCGGAGAGTATGAGGCTGCAACGCTGACCGGAGGCTACAAGGCCTTCCGGCGGTTTACCCTGAGGCAGTTCGCTGTACCCCGCGATCTGGTGATCATGGGCGGACTTACGGGTAGTGGTAAGACGGAAGTGCTCGCCGGTCTGCGCGATCTGGGGGAACAGGTCGTCGATCTCGAGGATCTCGCTAAACACAAGGGCTCGGCGTTCGGAGCCATTGGACTTCCGGACCAGCCGACTCAACAGCAGTTTGAGAATGACCTCGCGATCGCGTTGTCCCGCACGGATCCGACGCGACGGCTTTGGCTCGAGGACGAAAGCCGCCGGATCGGCCGCTGCATGCTACCAGGGGAACTCTGGACCGCCATGAGAAATGCTCCCTGCCTCGTTCTCGAAAAACCGACAGAAGTGCGTCGCGCACACCTGATTGCAGACTACGGTCGAGCTGATCCAAACGCACTGATTGACGCCATCTGGAGGATTCAGCGCCGGCTTGGCAGCGAAAGTGCGCGCTTTGCTGCTGAATCGGTCGGATCCGGTGACCTCGAGACTGCATGCCGGGTTCTTCTCGAGTACTACGACAAGACATATGCCCACGGTTTGTCGCAGCGAAATCCGTCGACCGTACATCGATTCGGGGTCGAGGTCGAGTCAACGGGTGATCTTCCTCGCGAAGTGGCCGCATTCGCGGATACGATCGCCGCCGGCGACGATAGCGGACCGGTCAAACCCTCCGAGTGGGTGCAGTCGACCGGCTAGGCAACTTGTGCGAGAACTCACAAGTACATCATCCGGATTACTGCATAACTCGCAACGACGCTTATCTTGGTTGAATATCGATCAGGGAGATGATCTTCGGCTTTGGACGCTGACCCATCGTTTTTACTATTTCTTCTGCAAGATTCTATTGCGGACATGACGGCCGCTGCCTCGACGGTGGTGATCGAATTGATCGTGTTCGGCCTCCTGCTGCTCGTCTCAGGATTCGTCTCAGCTTCCGAGGTTGCGCTCTTTTCGCTCGACGACGGCGACATCGAAGCCTTCCGGAAAAGGGGCGACCGCGCAAGCAATCGTGTACTCTATCTCCTGGAGCACGAAGAGTCGCTTCTGGTGACCATCCTCATCCTGAACAACGCGGTCAACGTCGCGGCGGTCACGCTCGCCGCCGTCATCACGCTCCAGCTCTCGCACGTCTTCGAGTGGAGCCAGACAGCGCTCATATTCGGCGAAGTGATCGTGGTCACCTTTGTCCTCCTGATTGTTGGTGAGATGTCGCCCAAGCTCGCCGCCGTTACCCACTCGGTCAGCTACAGCCGCTTTGCATCTGGTCCACTGAAATTCTTTCACGATGCGTTTATGCCCCTCTCCAGGTTGCTTAGCAGAATGACCCAGTTCGTTCAGCGCCAACTTCCGCAGCGTGATTCCCTTACAACGCTCGATGTGAAGCGAATTGCAGAGGTTGGAGAATTGCACGGTGGACTCGCCGAGGACGAGCGAGTCCTCATTCACTCTATCGTCGAGCTGGGCGACACCGCCGTGAGGGAGATCATGGTCAGCCGGATGGATATTGTAGCGTTGCCCGATACGGCCTCCTATGAGGAAGTGCTCGGCATCATCCGAACGAGCGGGCACTCTAGACTACCCTTATTCAGGGATGACCTCGATAACATACGCGGCGTTCTGTACGCGAAAGATCTCATCCCATTCCTCGCCGAATCAAACGGAAGGCAGAAGATCGACTGGGAACCAATCATCCGAAAGCCTCTGATCGTCCCGGCCGGGAAGAAGCTCGATGCGCTTCTGAGAGACTTCCAGACCAAGCGCACGCACGTCGCTATCGTCGTCGATGAATACGGCGGAACCGCGGGTCTGGTGACGTTGGAGGACGTGCTCGAGGAAATAGTGGGCGACATTCAGGATGAATATGACCACCATGAGAAGCCGCTTTACCGGAGAGTAAGCGTCGACACCATCATCGCCGATGCCAAGATCGATCTGGACGAGCTGAACGAAATATTGGCCGGGGAATTGCACGCCGCCGAGAAGGACCTCATCGATACGAATCAGTTTGATTTCGAGACGCTTGGCGGTCTGGTCTTCCATTTAACTGAGTCGATTCCAAGCCAAGGTGACCAAGTGGCCTTTGACCGCCTGTTGCTTACCGTCGAATCAGTCGTTAGCCACCGCATCGGCAGGGTGAAGGTCCAACTTACACGGCAGGAATAGATGAGTGCGTCGGCACGGGCGGTGACCCACCATCCGTCTTGCATTTTAGTCTTCGTTCGCTGTTATTGGGTCCACCATTGTCGCCCGGAGGCATCCGCCGACACATCTTAACCTCTCTCATATGTCGACCACCTCCACACCTGACCGCGGCCAATGGAGCGGGAAACTGGGTTTTGTTCTTGCGGCCGCCGGATCCGCGATCGGCCTTGGCAATATCTGGCGCTTCCCCTACTCGGCAGGCGAAGGAGGGGGCGGTGTTTTCGTTCTCATCTACCTGACCTTCGTGCTGCTCGTCGGCGTGCCGGTGATCCTTGCCGAGCTCTCGATCGGCCGGAAGACGAGGCGCAACCCGGTGGGCGCGTTCAAGGCGCTCGTTCCCGGATCATGGTGGCCCGTTCTCGGCGGTTTGGGCGTCTTCACAGGGTTCGCAATTCTGGCCTTCTACAGCGTAGTGGCAGGATGGACGGTCGCCTATCTGTATGAGGCGGCAGTCGGCGCGTTTGGGACGGCTTTGACTGCCGAGGAGAGCGGGAGTTTGTTCGGAGGCCTCGTCGGAAATGGGTCAGTGGCCATTTCCCTTACCGGGCTTTTCATGGTGCTGACGATTCTCGTGGTGCGTGGGGGTGTCTCGGAGGGAATCGAACGGGCCACGAAAATCCTTATGCCTGTTCTCCTGGTGATCCTGATCGTGCTGGCCGTTCGCGCCTTGACTCTGCCCGACGGCATGCAGGGCTTCGAGTATCTCTTCAAGCCTGACTTCTCGGAGGTGACCGTCGGCGTCGTGATGGGTGCCCTTGGGCAGGCCCTGTTCAGTCTGAGCCTGGGAATGGGAGCCATGATCACATATGGTTCGTATTTCCCGCAGAACGAGAATCTTCCGATCGCCGGTGCGTCGGTGGCACTGTTTGACACGCTCATAGCCGTCCTGGCAGGCCTGATCATTTTTCCAGCGCTATTTTCTGCCGGCGTTGACCCGACGGCCGGACCAGGTCTCGTTTTCGTCGTCCTTCCGACGATTTTCAACGCCATGCCCGCGGGCACCATTTTCGCCATCGCCTTTTACGCATTGCTCGCAATCGCAGCGTTGACCTCGACCATCAGTCTTCTCGAGGTCGTCGTCTCATACTTCATCGACGAGCGCAAATGGACCCGAAACCGGGCGGCCTGGGTGGTGGGAGGAGCGTGTTTTCTTTTCGCGATCCCGTCGGCGCTGTCACAGGGCGCCGCGGCCTTCTGGAGCTCGATTCCCGGAATCGGCCTTGATTGGCTCACACTTCAGAATAACATTTGGGGGAACTACTCGTTGACGCTAGGGGCGCTGCTGACCTGCATCTTCGTTGGCTGGAAATGGGGCGTCCCCAATGCCCTCGAGGCGCTCGAGGAGGGGAATCACCCGGTGCCGGGCCGCGAGCTGTGGGGAATTCTGGTCCGATACGTTTGCCCGGTAGCAATGATGCTGATCCTCGTCTATGTGGTCGTTACCGGCCGGTACTTCTAGCGCGACATCGTGCAAGTGCATATGGTTCCGCGTCCGTATCTTTGGCGTCGAACGAAGAACAGGTCGACACTAATCGCGCTCTTGTTTACGAATCACGGAGGAGAGATTTTGGAGCACTGGACGGAGGCTTTCGGTTGATGGCTGGAGCCCGTGCCTGCAGCCCGAAAGCGCGCCGGTCGCTCCGGCTTTCGCTCCTGATGGTTGTCTGCGCTTTCTCGATTTCGGCGCCGAGGGTATTCGCGGACGGATGCTCAGGCCCGATGATAGGGTACCCGCCTTTCTCCGACACCGCTGCACGCTCCCCGGTGTTCAGGCCGTACACCGAGATATCCGGTCAAACCGATTTGGTGTCAAACCTCTCCCCCTCCATGTTGTCGCGATTGGCGGTGCTGTCGGATCCTTTCCAAAGTTTTCAGGAGTCTCGTGTTGCGGCTGACCCAAACTGTGACGATTGGGGGGGGCGAGACAAAGTCCGTCACGCTGCCATTTTCTTCGCGACCACGCTGGGCCTCCAACTGTTTATCGAGTCGACGTTCAACACCTCCAAAACGAAATCTTTTCTCATTTCCGCTACGATCAGTACCCTGGTCGGCGTGGGCAAGGAGTTTTACGACTGGAAGATCTCAGACAAGGACTGTTTCTCGGAACAGGATCTTGTGGCCAACACCGCGGGTATCTTAAGCGCCGGCCTTGTAATCATGATTACGAACTAAGGCGATGGATCGACCAAAGGAATACTGCGGTGTGTTCGGGATTTACAATGCGTCCGACGCGGCGCGCCTGACCTATTTCGGGCTGCATGCTCTGCAGCATCGGGGCCAGGAATCGGCCGGTATCGTCACGCTGACGTTCGACGAGAGCAAGAAGCGCCACATCATGCCGGTGCACAAAGGCTTCGGGCTCGTACTCGATGTGTTCTCGGACCCCTCACTCTTCGAAACCAAGCTGCTCGGGTCGTCGGCCATCGGGCACAATCGCTATTCGACGAGCGGTTCCGCCGACAATCCGGCCAACATCCAGCCCTTCGTTGTCCGTTACCGCGATGGAAACCTCGCTATCGCCCACAACGGCAATCTCACGAACACGCGCGAGCTCCGGGCTCGATTTGTGGATCAGGGGACGCTGTTTCAAACCGGAACCGACAGCGAGCTGGTCCTCCATCTCATTGCTCACAGCTTGCGGAAGAAGCCTATCGACCAGATAATCGACGCGCTGAACCAGGTGGAGGGCGCTTACTCGCTCGTACTCCTCACCGATGACGCGCTCGTGGCGGCGCGAGACCCGAACGGTTTCCGACCGCTCGCGATCGGACGCTTGGGCGATGCCGACGATCCTAACGGCTCGTCGTACTGCGTCGCGAGTGAAACGTGTGCATTCGACATAATCGGAGCCGAATACGTTCGCGACATCGAACCGGGCGAGGTCGTCGTCATTGATAGGAAGGCGGCTTCCACGGGCAGGTTCGAGAGCTACCGCCTGAATTCAAATGGCGGCGTGCACCAGTGCGTGTTCGAGTATGTCTACTTCGCACGGCCCGACTCCATGGTTTTCGGCGAAATGACCGACAAGGTCCGCCGAAAAATCGGCAAGCAGCTCGCGCACGAAGCGCCCGTGCCGAGAGACCCGACCGGGCAGTCGACCATCGTGATCTCCGTCCCCGACTCGTCGAACACAGCCACCCTCGGCTATGTGTCCGAGTGTCAGAAGCTTGGCTACGACTGCAAGCACGAGATAGGCCTCATTCGCAACCATTACGTCGGCAGAACCTTCATAGCTCCCGGCCAGAACACGCGCGAAATGAAGGTCCGTTGCAAGTTCAATACCGTAAAGGGTGTGCTCAAGGATCGCGTCGTCGTAATCGTCGATGATTCGATCGTACGAGGAACCACATCGCAGCAGCTCGTACGGATGATCCGCGAGGCCGGCGCTCGGGAGGTGCACTTCAGAGTTACCTCGCCACCCGTCGTCAGTCCGTGTCACTACGGAATGGATTTTCCGAGCTACGACGAGCTGATGGCGAACAGGTTCGACAGCGACATCGATGCCATGACGAACTGGCTCGGCGTCGAGAGCCTCCAGTATCTCACCCCGCAAGGACTCATGTCAGCCGTTCGGAGCGCAAACCCGAGGCCAGACGGCTACTGCAATGCCTGCTTCACTTCGGAGTATCCGGTCAAGGTTTCGGTCGGAATTACGAAAGAAGAGAACGAATAAGTTCGTCAAGGCCCTTTCATCTTATTGCGAGTCTTTTATATTTCGACCATTGTGCGGTCTGGATTCGCCTCCACGACGCCCTTCTACATCCGCCGGTGTCCGGCACCCTGAACGATCGCGTTTGGAGTGCTAACATGATCGATCCTTGTGTCGGCTCCGGCACACAGCAGACCCGACATATGTACCAAGTAAATCACCTCATTAAGGTGGTCGCACTAGCCGCTCTCGGTGTGGCGATGATGATCATCGTCGTGTTCCAAATCTGAACGGCGGGAAGACTCCCAACATCGAACAGTCTCCACGTTTAGTCTCCGGTCGCCAGAACGGAGTTCGCGGAATCGGTTTGCCCGGCGGGCACTCGAGAACCGATCATTCCTCATCGTGCCCCACCAGGCGATTCTGGCGCTAATTCGGCCTGACACCTCGGGACCACTCGACGATCTGCTGCGCTGATTCGGCTCAGTTGCGACCGAGGATCTCGTTTACGGTCGCTAGAGGGAGTGATTCTAACTGGCCCGAACTCTCGAACTCGACCAGTACCTCGTCTCGGAAGATATCGACCTTCCGAACACGGGCGGAACCGGTCTCAGTTGCGAGCACGATGCCGATTTTCGGAAAGGCGTTCAAGGCCTCCATGTATTGATCGAGCTCGTAGTTCAGGCAGCACTTGAGTCGACCGCACTGACCGCTGAGGCGGACGGGATTGAGCGGTAAGTCCTGCACTTTCGCCGCCTGGGTCGTCACCGGGCGGAATTCCTCGAGCCACGTGGAGCAGCAGAGTTCTCTACCGCACGAACCGATGCCTCCCAGGCGCGCGGCCTCGTCCCGCACACCGATCTGCCGGAGCTCGATACGGGTTCGAAATTTGCCGGCCAGCTCGCGGACGAGTTTGCGAAAATCGACGCGGCGGTCTGAAGTGAAAAAAAACGTGGCGCGTTTCCGGTCGAACTGCCACTCCACGTCGGCGATTTTCATCGGGAGGTTGAGACGCTCGACCATCCCGCGAGCGATCTGAACCGCCTCGCCCTCTTTTCCACGGTTGCGTTTCCAATCTTCCAAGTCGGTGAGACCGGAAAGCCGAACGATACGCGGCAGGCCGGTTCGCCCTTCATCGGGCACCGACCGGAGGCGGAGGTTGATCAACTCCCCCGTCAGGTGCACCGTGCCGAAGTCGACGCCCCGATCTGCCTCGACGATTACGTAGTCGCCCGCATGGAGCTCGAGGCGCCCCGGATTACGGAAGAAGCCCTTGCGCCCCCCTTTAAAAATGATCTCGACGATCTCCTCTTCCACCGGCTGCTCTATTCCCATGTCGGCCAGCCAGTCGTAAACATGCATGACCGTGCATCCGCCGGTCGAACAGCCGCCTGTGCTGCACCCACCGGTCGAACAGCCGCCGGATCCGCATCCGCCCGAACAAGTCGACCCCGAGGAACTGTTACATGCCATGCTGCCTCTGCTTTCTGCGATGAAGTGGATAGGGGTGTAACCGGTGAGTCATCGCGAGGTTCATTCCAGGTCTGATAGGAGCTGCTCCGCGAGCGGCGTGACCAGAGGAAGCGCGCGCTCACCCATCATGGATGCTCTCAGGCCGGCCGTCAGAGTGGTCATTACCAACCTCGAGTTGACGTTGCGCGTGATCAGGTACCACGCCTCCTCGACCAGGTTGACCATTTGCTCAAGTCG
>DATKEJ010000413.1:0-5101 GCA_035512315.1 Rhodothermales bacterium
ACCATCCAGATTGGCGACGGACCCTCGGCCGTGATCGAGAAGCGAATCCCGTCGACCGCGGCCGACAGGGTAAGGCGTGCTTTGAAGCGACGTGACTCGTCGGCAAACGTCAACGTTAACTCGTTGGTCAGAACCTCCGACCCGACCAGGTGATCGAGAAATACGGGCTCCGAAACCTGATTGGGTAAGCGGAGAAGCAGACGCATTGGAGCGTTATCGCAGACTAGGACCCCTGATCGGAGATCCGTGAGAGTGATTTGGGCTCCGTCAACGTCGAGGCGGATTCGTTCTGAGGTAATGGTGTTCAGGTTCATCCACTACTCTCTCGTTTCGCTCCGGCGCCCATCCGAATCGAAACCGCCGGTATTTCGACCTTGATCACGTCCTCGTGCGGCGTGCCGCGCCGGAAAATGACGAAGTATTGGACGGCGTCGGACCCTTTCGGGAGGCAGGCGCTATGCCAGACGTCCTGACCGATCACGACGGCTTCTCCCGGTCCGAACTCAAAGGCCCGGACCTCAGGCACTTCGTCTCCCGACATGATGGGTAGGACCAGCCGGCCGTCGATCGGAATCAGGAGTTCGGGTGTCCGTTCGTGTCGTTCCATCCACGTCACCCGGTTCCCCTGGTGGGGATACACGATGCAGAAGCCGACCTCAGTTTCGCCGTCGATACGATAGTGGGCCGCGTCGGACCAGAAGCTGAACTCTCCGGATTCGGCCAGCGGCGGCTGATCAAGCAGCAGGGCCATATCCCCGAACGCCGAAAAGCCCTCGATGCTGATTGGAACGGCAGTAATTTGCGTCATGGCTTCTTCATTTCGAGTATGGCGATGCTGCCTCCTTTGAGGGTCACCGTGATCGTTGATCGAGACCCTTCCGTGCTGATCGCGTCAAACGGCTTCGACTCGCCGAGCTCGTTGTACAGCAGCCCGCTTTCCGCAACACCAAGAGGAAGGTTCACCTTGACGGTTTGACTGCGCTCGTCCTTGTGCATGCCGCGGCCGGGCCTGTGGGTTCGATGCGGGTCGAAGGTTGGCAGCCAGCCGACGATAATCACGTCGCCGTCGGCCTGGTCGAAGGCGTGGACGACGGGAGTCAGGTTGGCTGCAGTGTCGTCGGTCTCGATCGTGGCCGGGAGGTCGACCGGAAGGTCACGCCGCGCCTCCTCCGTTTCGATAGTAGCCGGGAGCGTTCTGGAAGGCGATGCCATCAGCCGGTTGAAGAATTTCAGCGCCTGCTGCGCGGGTTTTGGCGTGTAATCCGGCCAGACGATGCCCAGGTTTCCGTTATTGCCAAAATCTCCGATCGTTTCCTCTCCGGGCTGAAGGTCTTTTATCTCGTACCACGCCAGCGCCGAGAGCTTCTGGGTCGAGAGGGCCGTGGTCACTCGGCGTATCAGATCTACCGCCTGGTACTCCGGCGTGTGCTCGTATTCGTAATAGGCCGAGTACTTGTCGGATACAAATGACGAGTCTCTAAACGTACTGTAGCCGACCTCGGCCATCCAGATTGCCTGGGCATCTCCGTGCGCGTCCACGATCCTGGCTACCTCGTGGACATAGCCGGCGACATCCTCGAGCGGTTTTCCGGCCCATGTCTCGAAGTAGTTGTGGATGTTGACGACGTCGACGTACGGGCTGACTCCGTGATCGCGGAAGAGCGACTCCAACCACTCGGTGTCATTCGCGAGTCCACCCATCACGACTTTTGCCTCAGGATCGGCTCGCCGCACGGCCTCTGAGCCTGTTTTAAGAAGGCGCGCGAACTCTTCCTGATTGCCCGCCCAGAAAATCCAGATGTCGGGCTCGTTCCATATCTCCCACGTCTTGATGCGATCCTTGTAACGGGAGACAAGGTCGTACACGAACTCTCCGAATTCTTCGTAGTCCTTCGGCGGATAGTGCCAGGAGTTGTTGATGTCGTCGGTCGTCGAGTTCCACAGCGGTGTGTAGCAGATGTAGGGAATCAAGGTGACGCCGTGCTTATCCACGGCCGACTGAACGAAGTCGTCCCAGAACAGCCAGTCGTACTGATCCTTTTCGCCCTCGATGCCGTCCCATCCGAACGAGATGCGGAGCAGATCGATGCCCGTCTCATTCAACAGGTCGAGGTCCCCTTCGATGATCTCGAGGGTAGTAGACTCCTCCGGGTAATCCTCACACAGACCTAGTGGAGTGTGGAAGTAGTTGTCGTCCTGCGTTCTGAAAAGCCGATCGATGGAGGCGGCCTGCCCCCATCCCAACTCAGGAAGCATGACGCTCAGTAGCGCGGCGGCCGCCGCGATTTGTCGAATTCGGTGCATCGGAGTGTTCATTGATTAGTCGACCTCCTCGTTCCAGAAGTCCTTTCGCCAGGTGAAGCGCCTCAGTTCGGCCAGTTCGTCCGGGTCGAGGGCGTTGCCGTCGCCGGCCGCGACATTCCTCTCGACCTGGCGCACGTTCCGCATGCCCGGGATGACGGTGTGAACCGCTGAGGGGCTTAGCGTGAACCTCAGGGCATACTCCGCCATCGACATCTCGGGATGGCGTCGATTCTTGAAGGTCTCGATTTCGGCGACCCGTTCAATGACGGCTTTGAGGTTCCTGCCTCGGAAGTAGTGCCGGCGTACATCCGACTCAGGGAATGTCGTTTGTGTCGTGAACTTGCCCGTAAGCGCTCCCTCATCGAACGGCACGCGGACGATGATGCCGGTGCCGAAACGTTCGGCGGCCGGGAAGAGGTTTCTGGTCGGGTATTGTTCGAACAGATTGTAGATCACTTGGACGGCGACCACGCGGTCCATGGCAAGCGCGCCGATCACGTTGTCGGGGGTTGTGTCGGGCACCGACACGCCCGCGGCCCGGATCTTCCCGGCCTCCCGCAGTCTCTCCATTGCGCCCAATACCTCGTCGTTCAGGTTGAACGACGATGCCCAGGTATGAAACTGATAGATGTCGACATAGTCGCGCCTGAGACGTTTAAGTGATTTTTCGCAGGCCTCGATGATGTGGGATGCGGGGTAGAACTCGGACCCATCCGCGTCGTCTGGAGGGGGCCATGGCGGTCTGACCGGTGGCACTTTAGTGGCCACGATGATCTCTTCGCTTCGCCCGGCGAGCACTTCCCCGATCACTTCCTCGCTGTGGCCCTTTCCGTAGCCTTGCGCCGTGTCGATGAAGTTGACTCCAAGGTCGAGCGCCTTGTGGATCGCCCTTTTCGACGCCTCATCGTCTTGCGGGCCCCACATGTCGCCTCCAATGGCCCAGGCGCCGAAGCCGATGACCGATACGTTCCAGCCGAGATTTCCGAATGAGCGGTACTCCATTTCAGTCTAATTTGTGCCTGTCTTAATTCGCGGCGATCGCGTCGTGGTTCACTTGAAGGTCACGCCGGATTGAAGAATGACGTTTGCGAAGGGCGTCGCCTCTCCGGTGCGGACGAACCACACGTTATTTCCATTCATGAGAAGGCTCTTGAACTGCTCGTGCGGCACGGCCTCGACCTGTTTTCCCTCGAGCATCTTCTGAACCGCCTCGAATGCTGCTTGATTTCGGCTCTCCATCTCGGTCGCTATTACCGCGCTTTCGACTTCCAATTCCTGAAGTATCACCTCCAGAACCTGAATGAATCCGGGCACGTTCGTCGTAACCGCGAGATCTACCACCTCGGCCTCCTTGGGGATAGGGAGTCCGCTGTCACAGACCACGAGATGGTCGCTGTGGCCCATCGACGCGATGATCCGAGAGAGATTCCTGTTGAGTGTTCCGATTTTCTTCATGGGACTGCTGGTCAATACGGCCTTGCGACGCGCAGAAGACGCGCCCGCAATTCAGGCGTGATGAAGGATATGAGATCGTTAAGAGAGGGGAGCGACGGTTGAGCGCCGGGCCGAGTGACGCTGAATGAAGCCGCGTAAACGGCAAACTCGAGTGCCTCGGATGCCGCCCAGCGCCAAGACAGGGCTCGGGCAAACGCGCCGTTGAATGCATCGCCGGCGGCCGTTGAGTCAACGGCGTCGACCACGGGGGCAGCCGCGAACTGCACTCCGTCCTTATGAACCCTGAGCGCGCCCGTCGCTCCAAGCGTTACGATTACATTTCGGACGCCTCGGGCGAGAAGACGTAAGGCGGCCTGCTCGGCCGAATCGAGATCGCGAACGGCCACTCCGGAAAGCTTCTCCGCCTCCAACTCGTTGGGAGTCAGGTAATCGACTTTTTGAAGGAGCTCATCGGGCAGCTCAGCCGCGGGGGCGGGATTTAGAACAACGGCTACTCCGCGATCGCGTGCAATCTCGGCTGCCGCCTGCGCCGTCGGTATCGGCGTCTCGAGCTGCAGCAGAAGTGTTGAAACCCCATCGAAAAGATCACGGTGCGCGACGACGTCGTCGGGGCTGAGCTCCATGTTGCTGCCCGACACTACGAGGATCTCGTTCTGGCCCGAACCCTCGACGGTTATCAACGCGACGCCGGTCGGAGCGGTCTCGTCGCGCAGCAGGTACTCGACGTGAACGCCGCTTTCGCGCAGGTGATGCTCGAGCTCGTCACCGAATGCATCGCTCCCGAGCTTAGCCAGCAAGAGGACGTCTCCTTCGAGTCTGGCAGCGGCGACCGCCTGGTTCGCGCCCTTGCCTCCCGGATAGGTGGCGAACGACCCTCCAAAGACCGTTTCACCAGGCTCTGGAAAGCGATCGCACGTCACGACAAGGTCCATGTTGGCACTGCCAACGACAAGGAGCGTGCTTTCCCGATCTTTCGAGGTCTGATCCATCTGGCTATTGTCTACTCACGTTGAGATCAACTGACTCCCCCGCGACGAGAGCCGGTATATGAGCGGCGCGACCAGTCGATCTAAGCCGCTCGGAATAGGCCTCGAGCATACCTCTAGAGTGGAGCGGGCCCTCGCGAAGGGAAATCATCATCGGGTCCACGGCGTGCCTGCTGGACCGGGCAACGTCCCTTTGCCATTCAGTCAGGTACCGCATCGCGAGATTGGCGAGCTCCGGCGAGGTCGTGCTGATGTCGACCTGTTCGTGCGGATCCTCGCTGAGATTGAATAGTGCCAATGGGCCGATCATCTTGTACCCTGGGTTTAGCGTCCACAGGCACATGTAAGCGTCCCCG
>DATKEJ010000414.1:0-8784 GCA_035512315.1 Rhodothermales bacterium
CTCCCGCGAGCATCAGCTTTCTCACTTCGCGAGGTACATCCTCCGCTCGGGTTACTTGAGAATCTGGAAGGTGCGGGTTTCGACGAAACGCTCGGCCTCGAGCGTGTAGAAGTAGACTCCGCTCGGGAGGTCCGTCGCGTCAACGGTTAGTGAATACCGTCCGGCCGGCTGGACTCCTGATGTCAATTGACGCACCTGGCGACCAAGGGCATCGAATACGCTCAGTCGGACATCCGATCGTTGGGGAATCGAATACGTGATCGTAGTCGACGGGTTGAACGGGTTCGGATAGGCGGCGTGCAGTTCGAAGGTTGCCGGAACGTCGCCAACATCCTCCGTCGCCACGGTCGAGCACACCATACCTGTCGTGTTCAACGTCGGGATGGAGGCCAACCAGTCCTGCACGTCTTCGTAGGGCGGCTCGCAGATCTGCGTATCCTGGAAGTTGAAGACTTCCATATCGGTCAGATTCACGAACGACGGGGGTATTCTCCCCGTCAGCGGATTGTTGTTCAGCGACAGTTCCTCCAGGTTTGTGGCCTGACCGAGCTCATCCGGGATATACGTAGGCGCGATCCGCGACCCAAACTGATAACGCCATCACGCCGACGATTCCGGGGCGACTGCCCGACTCGACGATTCGTTGCTCCGTGGTCTCTGTGTTCTCTGTGTGAGAAATCTTATTCTCCAATACCGCAATCTCATCCCATGATCCATGCCCTGCCCACTCCTGCTCTCGCTTTGGTTCGCCGCTGTCGGTTTCTTCCTTCCCGTCATCGCGCCCGCACAGCCCACCAGCCTCGAATTCTTCGTCGCTCCCAACGGAAATGACGGAGCCGCCGGATCCATAGACGCGCCGTTCGCGAGCCTCGAACGAGCCCGCGACGCCATGCGAGCGGCTAAAGAATCGGGAGGTCTCCCTGAAGGCGGCGCGACGATCACGCTCCGGGAAGGGACATACCGCCTGACCTCCACATTTCGCCTCGACGAACGCGATTCCGGTGCGGAGCAAGGCCGGATTACGTATCGCGCCCACCCCGGCGAGGAAGTCCGGTTGATCGGAGGGGAGATTCTCGATCCGCAATCCGCCCAAATGCAGGGCGACTCGATCGTCGTGTTCGACCTGTCGTCGCTCGGCATCACAGACTACGGGACGCACGTCCAGTACGGCCACGGCCATCCCGTCGTCCCCGCCCCACTCGAGCTCTTCTTCGATCGCGAGGCCATGCAGCTCGCTCGCTATCCGAACGATGCGTCCATGAAGATCGGCCCGGTCATCGATGCCGGCTCCGTCCCCCGCGTTCGCGATTACGCGAATCGTGGAGGGATCTTCGAGTACACCGACGACCGGCACGAGCGCTGGGTCGGACTCGACGACGTCTGGCTCCAGGGCACGTTCATGTGGGGATACGCCGACGACAAGATCCTCGTCGAATCCATCGATCCCGTATCCAAGACGGTCAAGCTCGCGACGCCCCACATGTACGGCGTCGGCACGGACAAGGATTACCGGCAGTACTACGCGCTGAACATCCGCTCCGAACTCGACGCACCGGGCGAATGGTACCTCGACCGAAACACCGGCGAGCTGTCGTTCTTGCCGCCGGCCCCGATCCAGTCAAGCTCTGAGATCGCCGTTTCCATTCTCGAGGACCCGTTCATCTCGATCAGGGACGCCTCGTACGTGACCATCCGCGACATCACGCTCGAGTACGGACGCGGCATGGGGATCTACATGGAAGGCGGCGAGCACAACCTCCTCGCCGGACTGACCGTCCGCAACATGGGCACGATCGGGATCCTCGTCGGACAGGGCGCCCGCCAGACCGTGGATTACATCACCCACGACGACTACGAGGGCGAGCCAGCATCCGAATGGGTCGGCAGTCTGTCCACGCACCTGTATCACAACACGACCTGGACCCGCAACGCCGGCCATAACCACACCATACGAAGCTGCGACGTCTACAACACGGGTGCAGGGGGCGTCTTCATGGGCGGCGGCGACCGGTCGACCCTCGAGCCGGGCAACTCATCCGTCGAGAACAGCCGCTTCTGGAATAACCAGCGCCGCTACAAGTTCATCTGGTCGGGCATCCAGCTCGACGGCGTCGGCAACCGGGTGGCAAACAACGAGGTCTTTGGATCCGACTATCAGGCTATCATCGCGCGCGGTAACGAGCACGTGTTCGAGTACAATCATATCCATCACATCGGATTCGATTCGGACGACACGTCGCCCTGGGGGATGGGCCGGGATCCGTCCGGACGCGGCAACATCGTGCGCTACAACTTCTTCCACGACGTCGGCAGGCCCGATCGGATGGGCATGGGCGTCTATATGGATGACGGGACGAGCGGCACGCTGGTGCATGGTAATGTCTTCCGCAACGTGGCCAGCTACGGCACGGTCTACAACAACGCCGGATCCGACAATGTGATCACGAACAACATCTTCGTCGACGGTTTCGGTCCGGCGCTTCACATCAAGTCGATGTGGTTCTCGTGGGCAGTGAAGCACATTCCGTACTACTGGGATCCGGGCGGCGAGTGGGAGCACCGCCTCAAAGACCAGGTCGACATCAAGAAACCTCCCTACAGTGAACGCTATCCCGAGCTCATCAACTGGCTCGACCTGATGCCGGATGGGAAAACGTACTACGGCATGATTCCGAGACGCAACGTCTTCGCGCGCAACCTGATCGTCGATTACGAGGAGGTCATCCGGCTCGACCATCCGAACATCGAGCTCGAGGTCGACGACAACTGGACCACGTACGAGGACCCCGGATTCATCGACCGCGCCAACGACAATTTTGGATTGAGGGACGACTCGCCGGTCTTCGAAATGATTCCGGGATTCGAGCGGATCCCGTTCGAGCGGATTGGGATTCATGAGGATGAATACAAGACAAGGAAAAGGGGCTCACCTCAATGATTGGTCACATCCAGCGTGAAAGGATGGGGAAATTGATGATGATCGGCGGGTCTACATCGTACCTGTGGCTGGTTCCGCTAGCCTGCACAATCGCAAGCTGTGATCTGATACCGTTCAAATTGGCTGGTGACGATCCGTGCTTATTGACCCGCTCGTTCCCCGTTGATGATCTAGAGCCCGAAGAGCGTTGGCAAAACGTTGCGGAACCCTCAACAGTCCGGCAGTACCATGCGGTGGTGAGTGCTCGAGGAATGGTCTATGCGGTGGGTGGTTATCAGTCTCTCGTCCGGGAATCATCGGCCTTTGAGGCTTACGATCCCCACACCGATAGTTGGACCTTGCTCCCCCAGATGCCGTCTCCAAGGCACTTCCTGGCAGCAGCGGCGACGGATAGCCAGGTTTTTGCAATCGGCGGGATCGGCAATGAATCTGCGGGCGACTCGTTGGACCTCCATCCGACGGTCGAGGTGTTCAATATTGACTCGGGAGACTGGAGCCGAGTAGCCGATCTCCCGACACCGAGGAATCGGTTTGCAGCGGTTGCCTTCGATGGACTCGTCTACGCGATCGGAGGACTCTATGCCAACGGGAATACCGGTGTGGTCGAAGTATACAATCCAGCTACCGACATCTGGGAGACAAGGAGACCGATGCCTACACCGCGACATGGACATGCGGCAACGGTAATTGGAGGCCAAATACTCGTTGTCGGAGGTTATAGCAATACCGAGGATCCAACCTCAGTCGTCGAGATCTTCGATCCTGCGAAAGACAGATGGATGTCGGTCGACAGAATGCCAACTCCGAGAGGCTTCCTCGGACTGGCGGCTGCGAAGGGTTACGCTTACGCCATAGCCGGTCGCGGTGGATCTCCATTCAACGCTCTGGAGAGATTCGATCCCTGTCTTGGCACCTGGCGAACCCTCGGGACGATCCCCGGCGATTTTCGCAACCGCTTTGGAGCAGCCACGACTGATGGCGTCATCTGGGTCGTTGGTGGCGAGTATCAAGGTCAGTCACGTGTGGATCTCGACATGCTGCGCTACGACCCGGACAATTCCAGATGAGTATTCATTACTAGTCACCACCCTGCTCATCCTCAATCGTGACCGCCGTTCCGTAAGCCAGCATCTCGGCGGCGCCGCCCATTATGACCGATGTCGCAAACCGGACCGCAACGACGGCGTTTGCTCCGAGTTCATTGGCATCGTCCATCATCCTTGTCAGGGCTTCCTCCCGACTCTGCTCAAGCAGCTGGCCGTAGGCCTTGATCTCGCCGCCGACCAGGTTCTTGAGAGCGGCGCCGATGTCTCTCCCGATGTGGCGGGCGCGGATGGTATTGCCCCTAACCAGCCCGTGGACAAGCTTGATGCGCTTGCCGGGTATCGTTGGTGTCGTAACGATCATCATTGGGCGTCTCTCCTCGAAGTGAATGGTACTTGGGTATCCCGCGTAGCCCGGAGGAATGGTAGTCTCAGAGTCTACAAGTCTTCGAGTCCGTCGGCCGTAGCGAACCGGTGGAAGCCCCGCAGGTGCCTTCAGCCGAACCACGCCCGTCACCTGCGCTCCACATACCCCGGGTGTTTACGCCAGGAAGGATGGGTCGGAACCCCTCCTCGCTCGGCACGCACCGTTTCGATTTCAAGGCAACGTGCTCGCTCGCTCGGAGCAAGCCTGGAACGTGGAACTTGGAACCCGGAACTATTTCCTACTCATCATTCATCATTGCGTCCGTCCTCGCCAGGAGGTGCCATGTCTCACTCAAGACTAGCTCGCGGACGCTTTCCCCCTGTTCGATGATCTCCTGTAGGGTGCGGTCGGGATGAACCTTCGCGACATACTCGGCGAACGGGATTGGACGCGGATGGTCGGCAAAGTCGACGGTTGTGAAGTTGTATTTCATCGCGGAGCCGTGCGGTCTGACGAGCGCTAGTACCAGCCATCCCTTCGTGATGCCGTCATCCACGAGAGCCTGGTGAACCGGCCTGAAGGTGTCCATTTCGTAATCGATATATGCATCTTCATTGGACGCCTGCATCCGATTGACGTGCGCGTACTGGAAGCTCTCGGGAGGTATTCCGCCGGCTAGGGCAAACAGCTGCGACCAGACCATTTCTCTGGAAGCGAGGGTCCGTTCGACAGCCTCGTCCATATCGGCGTCAGGGTGTACTTTCGCGAAAATGGCGGGTAGATCCATGAAGGCGCCTGCGACTGCGTCCGCTCCGATGTATCTGTTGACCGTGTAGTGATCGCACTCGTCGCGAAATCCGAACCTCACCTGGTACAATGCCCAGCCGGCCTTTTGACCCTGATTGACCATTTCCTGGTGCATCGGCAGCCAGAGATCCCGTTCCACATCGACATAATCGGATGAGGTCGATTTCATACAGCCGACGACGATGTACATGGTCGAATCGGCCTGGGCTCGTGCGAGCGGCGCTGTTAGTACTGCTACCGTGATCACGGCCAGAATCAGTCCTGAAAGTATTCTGTAGTTCATGATGGGGTGCGTTTTAAAGAGCGGGGGTAAGAAGAGCGATTTTGGAATCGTAGCGAGACCATTAAGTACTCAACCTCGATTGTTTTTGCAAATGCCGAGATAAAATGACAGTACGCGAGGAATCCCCGTTCCTACGCTCAATCCTATAAACCACGTGCGGCAGCCCCTTGTAGACAGTCTCCATCTCGCAACGCCCGCCGATCTTCTCGAGTACGTTGCGCGAGGCTATGTTGTCCGGAAGGGATCCGGCAACGACGCTGTCGAAAGCCAGCTGCGAGAACGCGATATCGACGATCGCCGACGCAATCTCGGTCGCCAAACCGATGCCCCAATACTCCGGGATGAGCGCGTAGCCGAGTCCGATCTCGTCGGTTCCCGTGATGTGGAGAAATCGGAGATAGGCGCGGCCGACGAAATTCTCGCCGTCACGAAGCCTCAACATCCATGGCCCAACGCCATACTCTTCCCAATGGTCGAGGTTGCGCCGCAGGTACTCCCGGGATTCTTCCTCCGTCCGGACGCCGCCGAGGGTCTTCATGATTCGAGGATCCTGATCCATCCGGAGCAGGTCGTCAAGGTGCGCCTCGCGGAGCCGGTCGGCGATCAGCCGTTCGGTGGTGAAGTGGTTGAGCATAGGTCGAGTGTCAAACGTCGAATAGCTTGCCCCGAACGAGCGAGCACGTACTTTCGAGTCGAAACCAAAGCGCTTCGAGCTCGGAGGGGTCAAACGTCAAATGTCGAACGTCAAATAGCTTGCCCCGAACGAGCGAGCGCGTACTATCGAGTCGAAACTAAAGCGCTTCGAGCTCGGAGGGGTCGAACGGCCTGCCCGGCAGCTTGCCCGGCGAAGCTGCGGCAGCAGCGAAGACGGGAAGCTGAGCGGAGCGGAGCGAAGACGGGGCGAACCTTGGTACTTGGTGCTTGGTACTTGGGCGCCAAGCCCCTCCGCGTTCTTTGCGCTCTCTGCGTGAGAAAAAATCTTCCTTAGCGCCTTTGCATTCTCTGCGGCTAAGGCTGTCGATTGCGCCCCGAGCTGAGCGCTGCGCTTGGTGCTGGAGCCTGGAACCTGGAACTTTAAAGCCGTGCCGACTCGCGGGGGCAAGCCTGGAACCTGGCACTTGGAACCCGGAACTACTTCCTACTCGTCCTTCATCATTGCCGGAGGTCCTGTCCTCGCCACAAGCCTCCACGTCTCATGTAAAACAAAGTCGCGAGTACCATCCGTCTGGTTCCAGATATCCTGCATGTCGGCATCAGGATGAACCTTGGCCACGTAGTCGCCGAACGGAATCGGTCCCGGATAGTCGCTAAAGTCGACGGTAACAAAGTTGTACCCGAGCGCGGATCCGCTGGGACTAACCAGGGCTCCGACGAGCCACCCCTTCGTAATTCCCTCGTCCACGAGCGCCTGATGAACCGGTTTGAACATGCTCATCTCCTGGTTGACGTAGGCCTGTCCATCTTCAGCGTCCATCCGATTGACGTGAGCATACTTGAATGATTCAGGGGGAATTCCTCCAACCGTCGCATAGAGATGTGTCCAGACGCGCTCCCGCGACGCCATCGTGCGCGCCATAGCGTCGCCCATATCTGCCTGAGGATGTACCTTTTCGAAGACGACTTGGAGGCTGTCGTACGGACGATCGAGTGCGTCCGCTCCCAGGTATCGATTGACCGTGTAATAGTCACACTCGGCCCGGGAGCCGAACTCTACACCGTACAGCACCCACGACAGTTTCTTGCCCTGGTCGACCAACTCTTGATGTATCGGCTGCGCAATTTCCTGTTCAACCTGTAGGTAGTCGGGCGAGGTCGATTTCATGCAGTCGACTGAAATGTAGATGGTCGAGTCGGGCTGAGCCGGTGCAGATAGGGTCGCGAAAAGGACGAAGGTCAATGCGGTGACGGTTCGCCCAAGAAATGAATTGCAGTTCATGATATTCTCGGTTGGATGTGGGGGGCGCGACAATGTAATTGCTATGAGCCATACAAACTCGTAACTACCGAGCTTCCGATTGGCAATACAACTGTGGAGATGACGGCACAATACATCCCAACGAGTCAAATCTATGGTCAAATACCTCGCGTTTCTCACGACACCCCTCCTCCTGGCCGCCTGTACGGCCGGCGGTCAATCCGTTGACTCGGACAGTTCCATGAACTCCGTCGCCGAGCGGTACGTCAAACTCATCCTGCAGATGGGCAATCACGATGCCGCATACGTTGATGCGTATTACGGACCGGACGAATGGGCCGACGAGGCCAAATCCAATCCGATGACATTGACCGAGGCGCGGGCGGAAGCTGAGGAATTGCTGTCGGATCTGGGTCAGCTTGCCCCCGGAGCCGACGCCGAGGAGTTGGCCCGACTCCGGCATGCCTATCTCACGCGCCAGCTGCAGAGTGTGACGGCGCGGATCGACATGCTCGAAGGCGACAAGCTGTCGTTCGACGAGGAGGCCCGGGCGCTGTACGATGCGAACCCTCCGGCGTACGATGAGGCCCATTTTCAGGAGCTCGTCGATGCCGTGTCGGCGGCGCTTCCTCCCGGAGATGGACCGCTTCACGAGCGCTACTCGCAATTCCGTGCGGCGTTTGTGATCCCGCCTGAGAGGCTCGACACCGTCTTCTCGACCGCTATCGAGGAGTGCAAGAGGCGCACGGCCCAATACATGGATTTGCCGGCCGGTGAGTCGTTCACGGTCGAGTACGTGACTGACAAGCCGTGGAGCGGATACAACTGGTATCAGGGAAACAGCACGAGCCTCATCCAGGTCAACACCGACCTGCCGATCCACATCGATCGCGCCATCGATCTGGCTTGTCACGAGGGATATCCGGGGCACCACGTCTACAACACGATGCTGGAATCCGAGCTGGCCCGTAGGCGGGGCTGGGTGGAGGTTTCCGTTTACGCTCTTTTCAGCTCGCAGTCGCTGATCGCGGAAGGAACCGCGAACTATGGGATCGAGATGGCCTTCCCGGGAGAGGAGCGGCAGGCATTCGAACGGGACGTGCTGTTCCCGTTGGCCGGACTCGATTCCAGCCGCGTCGACGAGTACTATCGCGTCCAGGATCTGACCGCGAAGCTGAACTATGCCCGGAACGAAGCCGCGCGGGCGTATCTGAACGGCCGGATCGATGCCGACTCGGCGGCAGTGTATCTGAACCGGTACGCACTAATGGATGATGGGCGGGCGGCCCAATCGGTCCGTTTCATCGACACGTATCGGAGCTACGTGATCAACTACAACCTCGGGAAGGACTTGGTAAGGCAGTACGTCGAGAGAGAAGCCGGGGAGACGGCGACGCAGGATGAGCGTTGGGCGGTCTACGCCGGTTTATT
>DATKEJ010000415.1:0-2425 GCA_035512315.1 Rhodothermales bacterium
ATCCGATCGATGAAGAACGGGGGGATCACGCGGCGCGGACTCGTTCCGACGAGCGCCCCGCAGACGCTGTGCCCCGCGTCCTCCAGGAGGTGTTTCATGGCGATGGCCTGCGTCATGTGGCCCCGCCCCTCCCCCTGAACGTTAAATTGGCAGCGCAAAACTGAATCCGGGTCGTGTCCTGTTCAAAGCAAAGTCGGAATATCGACAACCCGGAGGAACCGACGTAAGATTGTTCGTTCTACCTGGTTCAAATATTCGTCTCCGACCCAGATCGCATTCGAATGATGACACTTCTGCTGGTTCATGCCCTCGCAACAGTACTCATGTTTGGAGTGATCTTGACCGTCCAACTCGTCCACTATCCGCTCTTCGCGGTCGTTGGCGATCTGCGATTCGTGGCGTACCACCGCGAGCATATGCGCCTGATCAGGTACGTCGTCACGGTTCCGATGGTCGTGGAGCTTGCGACGGCGGTCGCCCTCACGCTCCGACCACCGCCGGGAGTTCCGACGTGGCTCGTATGGATCGGTCTGGCGTTGGTGATCCTGATTTGGGTTTCGACATGGCTTGTGCAGGTTCCGCGGCATGCGGATCTTACGAAAGGATTCGACTCGGTCGCCCACGAGAGGCTGGTCCGCTCCAACTGGATCAGGACCGCTGCCTGGGGAGTGCGGTCCGGAGTCGCGCTGATCATGATCTACCACTTCATATGCTGAACACCGTCGTCATCGGCGCCGGCCATGCAGGGCTGGCCGCCGGCTATTTCCTTGCGAGGAGCGGTCTCTCGCATGTCGTATTCGAGCGCGGTCGAATCGCCGAGTCGTGGCGAACGCAGCGGTGGGATTCGTTCTACCTCAACACGCCGAATTCGATGAGTCATCTGCCCGGCAATGATTACGCCGGAGAGGATCCCGACGCGTTTTACCATCGCGATGAGTTCGTAGCCTCACTCGAGCAATACGCCTCACGCTTCAATCTATCCGTTGAAACCGGGGTCACGGTCGAACGGATTTCCCCGATCGCCGGTCGCTTCCGCGTCACCATCCGACGGGGCTCGCACCCGGCCGAGACGATTGAGGCAGAATCCGTCATTGTGGCCTCCGGACTGCAGAACGTCGCTCGATTGCCCGCCGTCGCCACGAGTATGCCCGCTTCCATGGCGCACCTGCACGCGGCAGACTACCGATCCCCAGAACAGCTTCCGCCCGGGGCGGTTCTGGTCGTCGGCAGCGGCCAGTCGGGCTTTCAGATCGCGGAGGATCTGCTGGAAGCCGGCCGAGAGGTCTACTTCAGCTCCAGCCGAGTCGCCCGAGTGCCCAGACGATACCGTGGACGGGACATCCTGTATTGGCTGGAAGCGGTCGGCGTTTTCGCTCAGCGAACCTCAGACCTTGATGATCGATCGATCGTCTACCAGGCGGTCCCTCACGTGTCGGGCGTCGGCATTCGGGGTCGTACCGTCAGTTATCAACAGTTGGCCCGGTACGGCGCGACGGTCCTGGGACGACTCACCAGGTTCCGGAACGGCAGGTTCACGTTTGCCGGCGATGCCGCAGAAAACGTTCGATTCGCGGACGAGAAGTCCGATGAAATGAAAAAGGCCATCGATAATTTCCTGGTCAGCTCAGGGCGTGAACTGCCGCCGCCGGAAGATGACCCAATGGACATGCCCGACCCCGAGGCTCGTTGCGCCTCCGTACTGACGGAACTCGATGCAGCGGATCGAAACATCGCATCCGTCGTCTGGTGCACCGGATTCAAGGGCGCCTTCGAGTGGATTGACGCGCCGATCCTCGGAGATGACGGACGGCCTCTGCATCACGACGGTGTTTCCAACGTACCAGGCTTGTATTTCGTGGGCTTCCCGTGGCTCAGGAACAGGAAATCCGGCATCATCACCGGAGCGGGTGAGGACGCCGAGTTCATCGTATCGCGGATCGCACACGCGTCCGTGGCCCAATAACGGGCGACTGCTCACACCTGTCATAATAAAAAATCGACTTGGCGGTGGCCGGTCTGACCGTTATTCTTTCCGGTCCGAAACCCCTAATGCCTGGCTTATGAAGATCTTTGCGACGATCCTTTTCCTCAGTACCCTGGCTGTGGCGTCCGGCTGCCAGTCGAACGAGCCGGTTGAGACCGTTGAGCCGGCCTCTCTGGGCCTGCCCTCGGGCGCAGTGGCGGCCGCTGAGGCGATCAATGAGGCAACGCTGAAACCGCACATCGCCATCCTCTCAGACGACCTGATGATGGGGCGCGCGCCGGCATCCGACGGAGATCGGATAGCCCGCAAATACCTCGCCGACCAACTCGAGGCACTGGGCTATTCGCCCGGCGTGCAGGACGAAAGCTGGGAACAGCGGTTCGACATCGTATCCATAGTCTCCAGCGAGCCTCCCGAGTGGAGGTTCGAAATGGAAGGTAA
>DATKEJ010000416.1:0-4667 GCA_035512315.1 Rhodothermales bacterium
CGCTCCTTCATCATCCGACGCTCCTTCTGCTCGATGAGCCCACGGCTGGATTGGATGTCGTTGCCGCTTCGCAGGTTCGTGAGGCATTGACCAACATGGTTCGTCACGAGGGCCTTACGGTCGTCTTGACAACCCACAACATGTTGGAAGCGGAACGGCTTTGCGACACGCTCGGAGTTATCAGAGGGGGGCGGCTTGTAGCGGTCGATCAGCCCGATCAACTTAGGGCGAACCACGCTGCTCCCTGCCTCGAAATCAGGGGCGCCAACTTCTCGACGTCGGTCCAGGAGGCAATCCGCATTAGGGAAGAAGTGACCTCCATGGAGGTTGCGAACGGAACGCTCACGATCGAGTTCGACCGACCCATCGACTCTTCGCCTATCGTAAGGCTGCTGATTGAACACGGAGCGTCGGTCCAGGAAGTTCTGAAGAGAACACCCTCCCTCGAGGACGTCTTTCTCGCCCTAACCGAGGATGAAAAATGAGCGACATCATGACGGTCATGTGGAAAGAGCGTCTGATGCTCTTCCGCTACAGAGGGGGCAGAATGCGATTTGTCCTCACACTGCTGAGCCCGCTTCTCCTGGCGTTCTATGTTTCCTGGTCATCCGGAATTCGATGGGTCGAGCAGCCGGTGCCTGTCTTCCCGTGCGCGCTCGTAGCCGTCCTGGCGGTAATTATCGTGGTCCCCGAGACTTTTGCCGGAGAGCGGGAACGGCACACGCTCGAGACACTGCTTGCCACTCGACTCGGTGACGCCAGCATCCTCTTCGGTAAGCTTGGACTTGCCGTCGCGTTTTCGATGATCCTGGTGGTTGTTGTCCTCGCGCTCGGGCTGATCACAGCGAACATCTTTCATTGGGGGGGCGAGCCGCTGCTCTATACGGCACGGAATCTGGCCGTCACGCTTACGTTGAGCCTGCTGATGTCTGTACTGGTTGCCGCGGTGGGAGTGTTCATCTCCCTCGGCTCCGAGACCGTGCAGGAGGCCACGCAGACGCTGGCCGGCGTGGTTCTGGTGCCCCCGATTATTCTCGGCATGCTCGTCCTGATCTTCCGACGGAAGTTCGTCTACATGCTGATGTTCGCTGCAAGGCCGATTTCGGGTCTGGTCGTACTTCTGACCTTCATCCTGATTGATTTCTTGCTCCTCGCCGAGCTGCGGAGGAGGTTCCACCGCTCTCGCCTGCTTCTCGATTAACCGCCCGCCCGATTCAGATCGGTCGCAGTTTTGGAAAGTAGCGCGCGAGTGGACGATCGTCTGCTATCCGTACTCCGGGCCCGCGGTCGCGAATGCGCCCGGCGAGGCCAGATATGCCCGCCCGCGCGACATTCTCGTGAATGCACGCTCGGCCTGAAATCCTAGCCGCTCGAGTCGCCGGCAGAACGTTCCGGCTCGAGCTGGAACGTCGAGAAGCAAGTCTCCCTCAGAATCTGACAGAAGCGCTCGCACCAATGATTCGGCATCCGCCTCGCTGCCTCCAACGAGAGGGCCCACGTGGATGGCCGCGAGCCCCGGCCGAACGAGCGCGGAAGCCGACCCAGCCTGAAGTTCGGTCACATCTGACCGGCCGGCGAGCAACTCGGCAACTCCTCGGAACGACGTTCCCTCCCGAACGAAGCTGGTGACGGGACATCGGCTTCTTCCAACATTTCGACTGAGCCTGTATCGGACGATCTCCTCCACCGGGCGGAAGCCCAGACTGTCATACAGACCGCGCCCAACCTCTGTCGCATCGAGCGCGAGACGGTGGAAAGGCGAATTCGCGATGATGCCCTCCACGACCCGCCTCGCAAGTCCTTTGCGCCTCCAAGCCGGTGCAACGAGCACCATGGCGAGCCATCCCAAGTCTTCCTCCACCGGCAGCATAACTCCGGTGGCGATCAGCTCACCTTGGCCGGTCTTCAAGCCCATCCCCATTCCAACACGCAGATGGAAGTGCCAGTCCTCAGCCGTCTGATTCCAGCCGGCGCCTTTTGACAACTCGACGCAATGCGTCACGTCATCGCTCTCGAGGACCACCGTTGACAGATCAAGATTGTCCACAGTCAATAGTGACCTTATTTCGTTCTGACATCCTGCCGGGGTTGCCGATCTCGACGCGAAAGTATACCCTCAGACGCGGGGCAAGCAAACCTGACGGGTCTTTAGACCTGACAGGTCTAAAGACCTGACAGGTTTATAAACCCCTCACTCCTATAATCGAACATCCAAATCTGTCGGAAGAAACCGAAAAAAGTGGCGCGATTCCAACCATGGGCCCGCGTGACAGTTGTGGCCCATCACGCACTCGGAGCAAATGATCAAGTCGCTTAACTGGCTCGATTACATCGTCGTTGTCGGATACCTGCTCGTCTTGCTCGGCGTGGGTGTCTACGTCGCTCGCTTCAACCGGCGGGCCGAGGATTACTTCAAAGGGGGTGGTCACATTCCCTGGCTGCTGTCGTGCATCTCGCTCTTTGTCTCCGGGTTCTCCGCGTTCATGTTTGTCGGAGCGGCTGGATTCACCTACCGGAACGGCCTGTCGGCGCTCTTGCTTTTCAGCTCGGCATTTCCGGCCTATTTCCTCGGTTATTTCCTATACGGCAGGCTCTGGCGCCGCACCAGAATCGACACGCCGATGCAGTTCCTATCGCGCAGGTTCTCACCGAGCACTACCTACTTCTACACGCTCCTGTCGGTCGTCCCTCAGATTCTGATGCTCGGCATCTCGATCTACACGCTCTGCATCTTCATCTCGTCGGCCCTGGGATTCAACGAGCTGACCTTCGACTTCGGCTTTACTCGCTTGAGTGGACTCGAGGCCTCAATGGTCGCTACCGGTTTCGTGCTGGTCGTTTACACACTGCTTGGCGGCCTCTGGGCCGTCGTCGTGACCGATGCATTGCAGTTCGTCATCCTGCTCCTGGCGTCGCTTATCATCATGCCGATCGCATTCATTCACTTGGGCGACGGCAACATCGTGCACGGTGTCGAGAGGCTGATCGATGAAGCCCCACCCGGTTTCTTCGACGTCACGCTCGATGACCGACCACAGATGTTCTGGATGGCCTATCTCGTCGGCATCGTCATGGGTTACAACGTCAACTGGCACATCGCGCAGCGCTACTACAGCGTCGCCGACGAGCGCGACACGAAGAAAATGGCCCTCTGGAGCGCCGTTCTCAGCCTCATCCTTCCGGTCCTGTGGATCCTGCCTGTCATGGCATCGCGCGTGTTATATCCCGAGTTGGAATCGATGTGGCCTACGCTGGCCGACCCAACCGAGGCATCCTTCGTGACGCTCGCACTAAGCACTCTTCCGCACGGCATGCTCGGAGTTATGGTAGCGGCAATGCTCGCGGCGACGATGAGTTCGGCAGACACGACTTTCAACTGGCTCGCCGCGGTGTTGACCAAGGACGTATATCTCCCTGTTTCTAGAACAGTTATGGGCAAGCCGCCATCAGAATCCAGTCAAGTGTTCGTCGGGCGTCTTTCGGTTGCAGTAATGGGTATCATCGCCATATGGGTCGCTCTGACGATGGAGAGATTCGGCGGATCGTTCGACGTGAACCTCAAAGCCCAAGCGCTGTATGCCTCGTCGATGTTCGTTCCGGTCATGATCGGCATCGTGTACACACGTACCCCCTGGTGGTCGGCCATTGCGTCGTTCGGCTCGGGCGTCGCGGCGGTGATCACCGTGGGGCTCCTCGCGAACGCAACGCAAGGACTCCCTGCCGATTCGCTTGCAGACCTCTTCCTCGACGTCAATCTCACCGTCCTCGGCGTCGAACTAACCCGTTATGAGCTCCAAGTACTGACCGGGGCCGGGGTCGCATCGCTCGTTCTCCTCGCCTCCGCGGCCTTCCGCCGACGGACCGGAGGCTTCAAAGAACGGATCGAGGCACTCGAGGCCGATCTGGCGACACCCGCCCACTTCCCCGAATCCGATCGGGTGGACATGCGCGGACTCGCGGCCCTCAGGATTACAGCCCGGCTGACGATGATTCTCGGCGCGATGCTCGCGGTGATAACCCTTCTGACGCTTGAAGAGGAGAACGGTGAACTGAACTTCGTCGCCGGTATCCTGTGCCTCACCATCGGATACGGGATCACGTACTTTGCCAACCGACAAGAGAGGAAGTACGACAGGGGCTCGTCAAGCGTCCACGACGGCGTCTGACTATTTCGTCTTCCGTTTCTTGTCCAGCCAGCGCCAGTCGATTCGCTTCTCCACTTCACGGATGGCGGTACGCAGACTTTCCTTGGTCATGGTGAATCCGTATGCGACGTCCGCGTGCAACCCTTCCACGGGCATCATGGTATAGAAGTAGAGATAAAGCGGACGCTTTGTCACGGGCCTGCGCTCGGAAATCCGTGGGAGGAAGATGAAACAGACGAGGAACCGAAGGGCGGCGGATAAGAGGAGCGCAAAGAATATCCCCGACAGTTCGACGATCCCGAAATCTACCCACTGAGCCAGGAGCCCCCCGATAATTCCCCCAATGAACATGGCCGAGCCGTGCATGAGGTGGTAGTGTCCGAACAGACGGACCCGACTCTCCCGACTGACAGAATCGAATTGGTAGTTGGCGGTGCTAAGGTTGAAACCCGCCCAGGCGAACCCGCTGACGACGTGGACGATGATTCCGATCGACAGCCACCAGGATTGCGGGACGAACCA
>DATKEJ010000417.1:0-5960 GCA_035512315.1 Rhodothermales bacterium
GACTGCGATTTTCTGGGCGGAGACGACCCGAATCACGTCGAAAACGCCAGGTCATATGCGGAGAGTCGCCGCGTCATGTCGACAGACGACGACATGAGCCGGCTGTACGTTTTTGAAAGCTCCTATTCGCTCACCGGCGGCATGGCCGATCACCATCTGCCCGTCAAGTCGTCCGAGATTGCCGCATTGGTCGTAGGACTCGCCAGCCGGCTCGGTCTCTCCTCGAGCCGTGGGAACGTTTCGGGGAAGGCGGCCACCTGGCTTGATGCTGTGGCGGCGGATCTCGACGCAAATCGCGGCGCTTCGATCATCGTCGCCGGTCACACGCAGCCCGCGTGGGTACACGCCGCTTGTGCGCAAATCAACGCAGCACTCGGAAATACCGGAGCGACGATCGAGCTCCTGGCTCTGGACGCAGACTATCTGGCGCCGACGTCCGACCTCTCGAGCGTCGTCTCCGAGATGAACGCCGGCGCGTACGACGCAGTGATCATCCTGAATCGAAATCCTGTGTATTCGGCCCCGGAGTCACTGGGGTTTGGCGACGCGCTCGCGAACGTGGGCATGAGTGCGCATCTGGGGCTGTACGTGGACGAGACTGCGCGGGCCGCGACGTGGCACGTTCCCGCCGCACATTATTTGGAAGCCTGGGGTGACGGCAGGTCATTCGACGGCACCGCAGGAATCATCCAGCCGCTCATCGCCCCGCTTTACGACGACGCCAAGTCGACGATCGAGGTTCTCGGTGCGCTTACCGGGGCCGGTCTCAGGTCGGGATACGAGCTCGTCCGTCAAAGCTGGGCAAGTCTCATCGAAGCGGAGTTCGAATCGGGCTGGAGGAAGGTTGTGCACGACGGCTTCCTCGCAGGATCGTCCTACCCGCAAGTCAACCAGACTCCCGTGGTGACGGTCGACGATATTGCCCATACACCCTCGCAGCTGAACCCGCTCGAGCTGGTTGTCAGACCGGACCGAAAGGTTTACGACGGTTCGTTTGCAAACAACGCCTGGCTTCAAGAACTCCCTGACGCCGTATCCAAGCTGGTGTGGGACAACGTGGCGGTCGTGAGTGCGGCCACGGCGCAAGACTTGGGCGTCGATGTCGCTCTCCGCGACGGACAGCATTTCGCGGACGTGATCAGACTTTCAGCGAATGGAGGAACTGTGGATCTGCCGGTCTGGATTGGACCGGGTCAAGCGGACGGCTCGATTGGGGTGGTTATGGGATATGGGCGCGAGATCGACTCGGACCGGTCTTCGACGTTCACGCCGTTCTTCGACATCGACGTCGATATCTACAACCGTGGAGCGCTGGCAAACGGCGTCGGGAAGAGTGTCGCCCCGCTGCTCGGCGCCGAGGCCGGCGCCGTCGTTACGGGAGTCAAGGTGGAGAAAGTGGGGTCTGATTACCTGCTCGCTTCGACGCAAGACCACCCTTCGATGGAAGGTCGTCCTATTGTACGCATGTCGACGCTCGACGAGTTCAGGGCGAACCCGGATTTCGCGGATGACGCCGTTCCGCACCTCCATGGGCGCGAGCCTTGGGAAGATTATCCGTCGCTCTGGGAGAGTAGTCATCCGAAGGACTCTGATATTTTTCAGCGCTCGATCTACAGCAAGAATCAGTGGGGTATGGCCATCGACCTGAACGCCTGCACTGGGTGCAGTGCGTGCGTAGTTGCCTGCCAGAGTGAGAACAATGTTCAGGTTGTCGGCAAGGAGAGCGTCGCCCACGGTCGGGAGATGCACTGGGTTCGACTCGACCGGTATTTCACCGGAGACGATGTGTCGGATCCCGGGATGGTGATGCAACCGATGATGTGCGTCCACTGTGAGAATGCGCCGTGCGAGTCGGTCTGCCCGGTTGCGGCAACCATTCACTCACCGGACGGCCTGAACGTCATGGTATACAACAGGTGCATCGGAACGCGTTACTGCGCGAACAATTGCCCGTACAAAGTTCGTCGCTTCAACTACTACAACTGGACCAAGACACTCCCGCAGCAGGTCCGCATGGCGCAAAACCCGAATGTCACGGTTCGCTTCCGGGGTGTTATGGAAAAGTGCACCTACTGCATCCAGCGTATTCGCGAGGTCGGCATCAGGGCGCGCCAGGGAGACCGTCCGATTGCGGACGGCGAGGTGCAGACGGCATGCCAGCAGGCATGCCCTTCGCAGGCCATCTCGTTCGGAGACCTTGCGGACGAAAGCAGCAAAGTCGTGGCCCACAAGGCTAATCCGCGGGCGTACGAGCTGCTCGCGGAGCTGTCGATCAAGCCCAGGACGTCGTATCTGGCAAGATTGAGAAACCCGAACCCGGCGCTCGAGGAGGCCGCTTCCTGACTTTGAGTAAATCTGCCAGATGAGTACAGAGAGTCATAGCATGCAGTCGGTCGGTTCGTACTCGGGCGACGGACATACTACCGAGCCGCTCGTCGCCGGAAGTTTGTCCTTCCACGACGTGACCCGACTGGTGGCCGGACACGCGGAGAAAAAGCCCCCGTTTGCCTGGTATCCTGCTTTCGGCCTCGCCGTGCTCGGACTCGGGATTTTCGGGGCCATGATAGCCTATCTCGTCTGGAACGGGACCGGCGTGTGGGGCAACAATAATCCGGTCGGCTGGGGATTCCCGATCGTCAACTTCGTCTTCTGGGTCGGTATCGGCCACGCCGGCACGCTCATCTCGGCGATCCTTTTCCTCTTCAGGCAGCGCTGGCGGACCGCAATCAACCGCTCGGCCGAAGCGATGACGCTCTTTGCCGTCGTATGCGCCCTGAGTTTCCCGACGATCCACGTCGGACGGATCTGGTTCATCTATTGGACGCTTCCGATTCCTAACCAGATGCTGATGTGGCCGCAGTTCAAGAGTCCTCTTCTGTGGGACGTTTTCGCGGTATCCATTTACGGCACCGTGTCGCTGCTGTTCTGGTACGTCGGACTCATCCCAGACTGGGCGACGATGCGGGATCGCGCCCGCACACGCATTCGTCAGAAGGTGTTCGCAGCCCTGGCGATGGGATGGACGGGCGCGAATCGCCACTGGCGTCATTATGAAAGGGCGTACCTCATCCTGGCGGGTCTTGCCACGCCGCTGGTCCTGTCGGTCCACTCGGTCGTTTCGTTCGACTTCGCGGTTTCGATCATTCCGGGCTGGCACACGACGATCTTCCCTCCATACTTCGTTGCCGGCGCCATTTTCTCCGGCTTCGCCATGGTGATGACGCTCATGGTCATCGCGAGGTCGGTCTACAAGCTCCAGAACCTGATCACGATCGGCCATCTCGAGAAGATGAACATCATCATGCTGGTCACAGGCAGTATGGTAGGGTTCGCTTATACGACGGAGTTCTTCATCGCCTGGTATTCCCAGGTGGAAGTCGAGCAGTTCGCGTTCATTAACCGGGCTACCGGACCGTATGCCTGGGCTTACTGGACGATGTTCTCCTGCAACGTATTCGCTCCGCAGCTGTTCTGGATCAAGAAGATCCGGCGGAGCATCCCCGTGATGTTCGTGATCTCGATCCTCGTCAACATCGGGATGTGGTTCGAGCGCTACGTGATCGTGACCACGTCACTGCACCGGGATTACCTGCCGTCGAGCTGGGACTACTTTTCGCCGACGTGGGTCGACGCGCTGACGCTGGTCGGAAGCTTCGGGCTGTTCTTCACGCTATTCCTGTTGTTCATCCGATTCGTCCCGATGGTGGCTATCGCAGAGATCAAGGCCGTCTTGCCACAGGCGAATCCGCACTACTATGAGACGCACAACGAGGGGGCGGTGCATGAGAAAGAGACCGTCACGAAGAGCACGGAGGCGTCGTAATGGCAGCGGCTGCACATAGCAGGGTTTACGCGGTGCTCGGCGAATTCGAGCACGCCGGGGCGCTCCTCAAGGCCGCCGCCGGAGTTCGCGACGCGGGATACAAGAAATTCGACGCCCATAGTCCTTTCCCGATTCACGGCATGGACAAGGCGATGGGGCTCGGCCAATCGATCCTCGGATTCTTCGTTTTTGGAGGAGCGATTACGGGCTGCTTCCTCGGCTACCTGATGCAATGGTGGATGGGCGCGGTGGACTATCCCCTGAACATCTCCGGCAAGCCCTTTTTCGCCCTCGAGCCGTCCATCCCGATCATGTTCGAACTGACGATCCTTTTTTCTGCCTTGGCAGCGGTCTTCGGGATGTTCGCGCTGAACAAGCTTCCCAGACCGTACAACCCGCTTTTCTACTCGAAGCGCTTCACGAAGGTCTCAGATGACGGCTTCTTCCTGAGCATCGAGCAGAGCGACCGGCAATTTGACGCGATTCAGTGCGAGAAGCTGCTTCGTGACCTAGGGGCCGTGCACATTGAGGTTGTCGAAGACCTCGAGTTCGAAGAACTGTAAGCATGGCAGGCAAGCTGCGACATATTGCTTTGTGGCCGTTCCTGGTCCTGACGATAGCAGGGTGCAGAGGCTCGATTTCTCAGGAACCTCCGATCCACCCCGTGCTGAACATGGACTTTCAGGAGCGATTTGAAGCTCAGGAGCAAAACGCGTTCTTTGAGGACGGCATGGCGATGAGACCTCTGGTTCCGGGGACCATCGCGCGAGGACACCTCAACGACGACCGGCGCCTGGCGTACGGCAAGGAAGAGGACGGCTCGTTCGTCCGATCCATCCCCGTAACTATAACACCCGACCTCCTGACGAGGGGTCGCGAGCGATACGACATTTTCTGCGCGCCCTGCCATGGCAAGGCGGGCGACGGCCAGGGAATCATCTCAACGGGCAACTACGGGATGGTGCCCGCTCCGACTTACCACGATGACCGGCTTCGAGGAGTGGAAGACGGTTACCTCTTTGATGTGACGACGAACGGAATTCGAACGATGCCGGGGTACGGTTATCAGGTTGCCGGTCCGGATCGGTGGGCGATCGTCTCGTACATCAGAGCGCTGCAGCGAAGTCAGAATGCGGATGCGGCGGACGTTCCGGCTGAAACGCGCGAAGAACTGCAGCCGGGGGGAGGGGCACAGTAAGCAACCGACATGGGCTTTCTAATCAGATTTCTGGACCCGCTTGGAAGAACCGACGACAAGGCGCCTGAGGCCTATCGGTTCACACCCGAGTCGCGTTCGTGGGCCGTTCCGCTCGGGCTCGGGGCGGCGCTGCTCGTGGTGACTCTCGTCCTGGCCATGGCCAGTGACGGAGAGCACCTGTTCTCACAGCGATTCTTTTTCTCCTACCTGACGGCATGGGTATTCTGTCTGACCGTCTCGTTGGGCAGTCTTTTCTTCGTTCTCGTGCAGCACCTCACGAGGGCCCACTGGAGCGTCGCGGTTCGTCGGATCCCAGAGCTGCTGATGATGAACTTCCCAATCCTGGCCGTCCTTGGGATTCCGGTGGTCCTCGGCATGCACGACCTCTATCACTGGACGCACGAGGAGCTGTACGTGGTCGGTGGTGAGGAGTACGATCCTATACTCGCCGGGAAGAGAGGCTACCTCAATACAGGTTTCTTCATCGGCCGCCTCGTTTTCTATTTCGCAATGTGGATCTACCTCTCGTCGCGCCTGTACAGGCTGTCGATCGAGCAGGACGTCGACCCGAATCCCAGCCGGAATGCTCAGGAACGGAAGGTCAGTGCCTGGGGTCTTCTCGTCTTTGCACTGACCGCTGCGTTTGCGGGCATCGATCTCGTGATGACGCTTGACCCGCACTGGTTCTCGACGATGTTCGGCGTCTATTTCTTCTCGGGCAGCTTCTTTGTCGCGCTGGCTTCCATAACGCTCGTGGCGCTATTCCTTCAGCGGAGCGGCTACCTGAAGAACGTCATAACCGTTGAGCACTATCACGACCTCGGCAAGTTCATGTTTGCCTTCACGGTCTTCTGGGCCTATATCGCGTTCAGCCAGTACATGCTGATCTGGTATGCCAACCTCCCGGAAGAGACCGTGTGGTTCCGGCACAGAATGGAG
>DATKEJ010000418.1:0-4716 GCA_035512315.1 Rhodothermales bacterium
TATTCGCACCGAGTACGGGATGTCACCCTCAACAGCCGCCATTCATAATCAACCAGAACAGCCTACGAAAAGTTCAATCAAAAAGCAGACAGAATCTGCTTGACTTTCCCCAGACTAACTCCCCCGGCTGCGCCCGGCTCCAATTGAGTTTCCCCCGGCTTTCGTGGACAACGCGTCCCGCCGGGCTTAGCCGCCCCCTCGAGGAGGACCACCGCCTAGGGACATGGTCCCCCGCTGGAGGGGGCGGCTGGAGCGACGACCGGTGGATCTCGACGCAACCGGGAAGGATCGGAGGGAGCGGAAGCCGGGGGAGGTCACTCTTGCGCCGCCTGCACGAACGTTTCCGCTCGCTCGCTCGGGCAAGCTCACGGCAAGGTCCGCGACACGCGCTCGGGTCGGACTTCTAACTTCGGACTTCGGACCTGACTCGTTAATTCTCAAGGAATCCACCTCCATGCGTATAAATTCCTTAGGCATTTCATTGCATCCCTTTTCAAACTTGATGTAACTTCGGCCCGATTCTTCAAGAGACCTTTCAACGCAGTGCCCGACCGAATCGACGAAATTGACGCGCAGATTCTCGAATTGCTTCAGGCGAACGGCCGGATTAAGCGAAACGAGATCGCCGAGCACGTCGGGCTCTCGCTCCCTTCGGTCAGCGAGAGGATGCGCAAGCTCGAGGAACGGGGCGTGATCGAAGGGTACCGCGCGCGCCTCGCACCGAAGCGCTTGAATTTCGACATCGCGGCGTTTATCCGCGTCAGAGTGGACGGATCGGAGAATTACCAGGCGTTCATCGAGCAAGCGATGGTGGTGCCCGAAATCCTCGAAGTGCACTCCATCACCGGCGAAGGGTCGCACCTGCTGAAGGTGCGACTGAAGAATACGGGCGCGCTCGAGCGCCTCCTGTTCCAGATTCAGCGTTGGCCTGGAGTGCACGGGACGCTGACGAGCATGGTGCTGAGCACATTCAAAGAATCGGACCGGCTCCCCGTCGAGCCGATGGATTTGTTATTGGACGAATAGGCGCAAGGGTCCTTGTCCGCCACAGAAATCATCAAACAGACTATTTCACCGTAAGGAGGAAATCCACATGACCCCAAGAGAGGCCATCGACTTCGCGAAGGAGTCTGGCGCACTGGTCGTAGACATTCGCTTCACCGATCTTTTTGGAGCCTGGCACCATTTCTCGCTCCCGATCGAGCAGTTGGGCCAGGATATGTTCGATGAGGGGCTCGGCTTCGACGGGTCGTCGATTCGCGGTTTCCAGACAATCAACGTGTCCGACATGCTGCTTTTCCCGGATCCCTCGTCTGCATTCATGGATCCGTTCTTCGAGATCGCGACCGTGGTCTTCATCGCCGACATCCGCGATCCGATTACGGGCCAGCGTTATACCCGCGATCCGCGTTACATCGCCCAGAAGGCGGAGGCTTACCTCAAATCCACCGGACTCGCCGACACGGCATTTTTCGGCCCGGAAGCCGAGTTCTACATCTTCAACGACGTCCAGTACTCGAACGGGCCCGATCAGGCTTATTACTCGATCGACTCCGACGAGGCGCCTTGGAACGCCGGACGAAACGAGGTTCCGAACCTGGGCCACAAGATGCGGCTCAAGGGGGGTTACTTCCCGACGCCGCCGAACGACCAGCTCCAGGACGTCCGCACCGAGATGATGCTGACTCTCATGGATGCCGGCATCGAAGTCGAAGTGCAGCATCACGAGGTGGGCGGCGCGGGTCAGGCGGAGATCGACCTGCGGTTCGATACGCTGCTGACGATGGCTGACAAGATTCAGAAGTACAAGTACATCATCAAGAACGTTGCGTTTCAGAACGGGCTCACGGTCACGTTCATGCCGAAGCCGGTGTTCAAGGACAACGGATCGGGAATGCACACGCACATGAGTCTTTGGAAGGACGGGCAGCCCCTGTTCTACGACGAGTCGGGTTACGCATTGCTTTCGGACATGGCGCGCTATTATATCGGCGGCGTCCTGAAGCACGCCGCGGCCATTCTCGCATTCGCCGCGCCGACGACGAACTCGTACAAGCGGCTCGTTCCGGGCTACGAAGCGCCGATCAATCTGGTGTACAGCCAGCGAAACCGGAGTGCCTGCGTGCGGATCCCGACGTACTCCAACAGCCCGAAGGCGCGGCGCATAGAGTTCCGCGCACCCGATCCGACCTGCAATCCGTACCTGGCGTTTTCCGCCATGTTGATGGCCGGACTCGACGGAATCCAGAATCGCATCGAGCCGCCGGAGCCGGTCGACAAGGATCTCTACGAGCTTCCGCCCGAGGAGAAGGCCAACATCCCGCAAACACCGGCGAATCTGGCCGACGTGATGTCCGCCCTCGAAACCGACCACGAGTTCCTGCTCAAGGGCGACGTATTCACGGCCGACCTGATCGATACGTACCTCGAATACAAGCGATCGGTTGACGTCGACGCCTTGAATACGAGGCCGCATCCGTACGAATTCGAGATGTATTTCGACATCTAGTCAGAGTCATTCCCGAAGCGGAGGGCTCGCTGGTGCAGACCGGCGGGCCCTTCGTGGTTAGACGTCGAACGTCGAACGTCAAACGTCAAACGTCGGACGTCGAATGTCGGACGTCGAAGGACCTGTCTGGGACCCGAAGACTTATAGACGTGTAGACAGAGCACGTAATTGAATGTCTCTGCTTGCGCTATTCGAACGGGCAGGCCAACGCTACGACAGTGCTCCAAGCGAAGCAGAGGCCTTCGGGCTCTGGCCTGAACCTATGGAACGGTCGTGCCCGGAGACGTTCGACGTTCGACGTTTACAGACTTGTAGACTTGGATGATTCAGTTCGACGACCGACTGGAGGCCCGCTTGGCCTCCATCGAGAAAATCCCCGAGCTCGCAGTCAATCGACCTCTCCGCGATGCGCTCCGCAACACGATCGCGCACGCGCCGGAGCCTGAGCGTGTCCTCGCGCAACTTGAGCGGTTCCTCGAAAGGGTTGGCCGTGACGAAGCGTTGCGCACATTCTGCCTCGAGGACCATCGGCGCCTGGATATGCTCCTCTCCCTTTTGGCAGGCAGCGCGTTTCTGTCTGAGATCCTGGTTCGCGATCCTCGACTGTTCCGCCAGTGGGCGCTCGACCAGAGCGATGCCCGCCGCCGAAATCGCGAAATGGATCGAACTGCCGTCGAGATGGACAGGGTCATCCTCGCAGAAACAGCCGGCCTGAAAGACTATGAGAGCCGCAAGCTCGCTCTTCGGCGCCTCCACCGGCGCGAGATTTTCCGCATTGCGGCATGCGACGTCATCGGCCTGTGGGACATGGCGACGGTGACGACGCAGCTTTCTCTCCTCGCCGACGGCATCATCCGGGCTGCCGTCGACACAGCATCGGAAAAGGTCGGGGTCGTTCCCGCTGGGCTTGTCGTGGTAGGCATGGGGAAGCTGGGCGGCGGCGAGCTGAACTACAGCTCCGACATCGACCTCTTGTTCATCGCCGGGTCAGACGCCGCGCGGTACAACTCCCTCGGTGCGGCGATTATCGACGTGCTCGGCGGAATCACCGAGGAGGGCTTCCTCTACCGCGTCGACATGCGGCTGCGCCCGTGGGGAGGGGCGGGAGCGCTCGTACACACCGTCGACGCCTTCATCGCCTACCTTCGCCGCCACGGGGAAGACTGGGAAAAGCAGGCCCTCCTGAAAGCTAGAATTCTCGCCGGCAACGTCGTGGTGGGACAAGAGTTTATGGACCGAATCGCGGCTTTCCTCCACGAACCAAACGGAGATCCGCGAGAATCCGTGCTGCGGATGAAAGAACGGATCGAGAGCGAACTTTCCAGAAGGGGTCGCCTCTGGGGAGACGTGAAGCAGGGTCGCGGATCAATCCGAGACATCGAGTTCATCGTCCAGTATCTCCAGCTCGTACACGGCGATGCTCACCCTGAGATCATCACGCAGAACACCGTCAGGGGCCTGGCGGCGCTCCGCAGCGTGGACCTCCTCGCGTCCGAAGATTACCGAGTGCTCAACGACGGGTACGCCTTCCTCCGGGTCGTCGAGCACCACCTGCAGCTCCATCACAACCGCCAGACGCACGCCATCCCTCGCGACCATCATCGATGCGACCTGCTCGCAAAACGTCTTGCATTCGACGGCGACGCTCCCGGCAAGAAGCTCATCGAGCTCTACGAGCAGCACGCGGAGACGATCCGCTCCGTTTTCGCACGAATCGTCGGCGGTGTGACTGCGGAAATCGGCGCCGGCCAGGATGACGTCACCCCGCACGTCGCACGTATGGCGCCCTCGTACGGGGAGACCTTCACGCCGTCTGAAATCACCAGACACGCCGCCATGGTGCGGCGCCTGACCGACGAACACCCGCTGGAGTTCCTGGCCGAACCCGCCGACGACGGTCATTGGCGCATCACCATCGTCAGCTACGACCATCACGGGATGCTGTCGATCATCACCGGACTGCTGCAGGCGTTCGGATTCGACATCATCGACGGCCACATTTTTACTTACGAGCCGCTCGAGACCGTCGATCCTGTCATCCCGACAATTCCGACTTCAGTCGGTAGAGGAGGGATCCCTCGCTACGCTCGGGATGACAGGGGTGAGTCGGATCGGAAAGGCGGGGTCCCTCGCTTCGCTCGGGATGACGGGGGCGCTCGGGATGACAGGTATGGCGACCGGCAGAGGATCGTCGACGTATTCACTGT
>DATKEJ010000419.1:0-4085 GCA_035512315.1 Rhodothermales bacterium
CTCGCGAGCGGTTCCCGGTCCTGTTCCATATTCAGGACAATGCGTACGCTATCTCGGTCCCGCGCGACGAGCAGACAGCCGGAGCGTCGGTCTACAAGATTGTCCAGGGGTTCGACAACCTCGCCCGCTGCCGGGTCGACGGAACGGACTTTTTCCAGGTGTGGTCCGTTGCGAAGGCGGCGGTCGAGCGCCTTCGTAGAGGAGACGGTCCGGTATGCATCGTGGCCGAGGTGGTGAGGCTGCTTCCCCACTCGTCGTCTGACAGCCACCTCAAGTACCGTAGCGAGGAAGAACTGCGCGCGGATCTCGAGTTTTGCCCGATCGTCCGGTTCGAGCATCGACTTATCGAAGCCGGCCTGCTGACGGAACAACGAATCGAGGAAGTCCGCAGCGAAGTCAAGGGGGAGATCGACGCGGAGGCCAGGTGGGTGGCTGAGCAGGCCGACCCCGCGGCAGACACGGTCTCGAAGCACGTTTACTTCGAGGGCGATCTTGGCCTCGAATACGAAAAGTCGACCCCCTCGGGTGATCCAATCGTGATGGTCGACGCCATCAACCACGCCCTTCATGAGGAGATGGCGTTGAATCCCAAGATGCTCGTTTATGGCGAGGATGTGGCTGGAGGGAAGGGCGGGGTGTTCACTGCGACGCGGGACCTGACGGCGGCGTTCGGGGTCGATCGCTGTTTCAACTCGCCTTTGGCAGAGAACTCGATCATCGGCACGGCAGCAGGGCTCGCGGCGGCAGGATACAAACCGGTCGTAGAGATCCAGTTCGGCGACTACATCTGGCCCGGCATGCAGCCGTTGCGGAACGTCATTGCGTCGTTCAGATACCGGTCGAATGGAGACTGGGAATGCCCGGTGGTCATTCGAGTGCCGGTCGGCGGCTATATTCACGGCGGCCCGTACCACTCTCAAAACATCGAGGCCATTTTTGGCCACATGCCGGGTCTCAAGGTAGTGCTCCCGTCCACCGCCGCCGATGCGAAGGGACTCCTGAAAACGGCAATTCGCAGCCGGGATCCCGTACTCTTTCTGGAGCACAAATGGCTGTATCGCCAGCCGGTCGCGCGGACGCCGGAGCCCGACTCCGAGTACCTGATTCCTTTCGGATCGGCACGGATCGTTCAGGAAGGCGCCGATCTCACGATCGTCACCTACGGGGCGATGGTGTACAAGACACTTGAAGCAATCCGGCCGATCGAGAAGGAGGGGGCGAAAATCGAGGTCATCGATTTACGAACCATCGTCCCGCTCGACATGGAGACCGTTCTTGACTCGGTCCGGAAAACCAACCGTGTGCTCGTCGTTCACGAGGATCACGAATTCCTCGGGTTGGGGGGTGAGATCTGTGCCCAGATCGCCGACGAGACGTTCGAATGGCTCGATGCGCCTGTACGTAGGGTGGCCGGGCTGTTTACGCCGATACCGTTTGCGGATCCACTGGAGCGCGCAGCCTTGCCATCGAATCCTCAAATCCAGAAGGCGGCCAGGGCGATTCTGGAGTATTGACTCTAGACCGTTTCGAGCGCCCGCTCCAGGTCTGCGATGAGGTCCTCCGGATCCTCGATCCCGACTGAAACGCGAATGAGAGAATCCGAGAGGCCGGCAGCATGACGGATTTCCGGAGGTATTGAGGCATGCGTCATCGATGCGGGATGTCCGATCAGGCTCTCCACCCCGCCAAGGCTCTCCGCGAGTGCGAAGAGTCGCGTGGAGGAGAGGACCCGGTTAGCGGTCTCCATGCGGTCGTCTTTCAGGACGAAGCTCATCATCCCGCCGAAGTCCGACATTTGTGCCGTCGCCGTCTCATGCCCAGGGTCTGATTCCAGGCCTGGATAGTGTACAGTGGCCACCTTCGGGTGCAGTTCCAGGTACTCGGCAACGCGCCTTGCGTTGGAACAGTGCCGGTCCATCCGGACATGGAGCGTCTTCGTGCCCCGGAGAATGAGGTAGCAGTCCATCGGCCCGGGTACCGCCCCGCTGGTTTTCACCTGAAACCGCAGTTTCTCGGCAATCTCGTCGTGACTCGTACAGATCGCGCCGCCGATGATGTCGGAGTGGCCGGCCAGGTACTTGGTCGTCGAGTGCATCACGATGTCGCAACCGAGGTCGAGGGGTCGCTGCAGATAGGGTGTCGCGAACGTGTTGTCGACGGCGACGAGAATCGATCTCGAAGCGGCGAGCGTGCTCAGTGCTCTTAAGTCGATTACGCGCATCAGCGGATTCGTCGGTGTTTCGAGCCAGATGAGTTTCGTATTCGGCTGAATGGCCCGCTCGACGTTCTCGAGATGCGACATATTCACGAACGTGAACGAAAACCCGTACCGCTCGAACGTCTGGCGAAAAAGACGATAGGTTCCACCGTACAGATCGTTGCCGGATATGATGTGGTCGCCTGGCTCCAGGCTCTTGATCAGCGCATCGATCGAGGCGACGCCTGAAGCGTAACAGATACCGTGACGCGCGTTCTCGAGCGCGGCGAGGTTGCCTTCGAGCGCATCGCGTGTCGGGTTTGACACTCTGGCGTACTCATAGCCGAGATGCTCGCCTGGCGCCCGCTGGACATAAGTGGAAGTGAAGAACACCGGCGTCATGATCGCGCCAGTGGAAGGATCGGGTCGCTGGCCCGCATGGACCGCCTTTGTCGCAAATCCCTGACCCCGGTCCTCGATATCCTGTTGCATCTCGTCGGACAGACTGATTTCTGACATGAAACAATAAACCCCGACCTCTTCGCAAGGCCGGGGCCTATTGTTACTGAGAATCTGAAGCCGTCAATTGCCCTCGGCGCACTTGTACGCCTCTTCGGCCTTCGCCATCTGGTTCGTGCGGGCGTAGGCCTGGCCCAAGGCGGCGCAAATGCCGGTCACATCCTCTCCGGCGGCGGCCGAAAGTTCGCGCGCCTTGATCAGGTGCGGGACGGAAGCGGCGAAAAGCGCATCGCGCTCGTTCGCGGCGGCCTCCATCCTGGCTTCGAGTGCCGTGCGGTCGGCGTTCGACATCTGTTGCCCTTCCGCGCGGAACTGCTCATCGAGCTTGTTGAAGGCCTCGTTCAAACTGACGCCCTTATTCTGGTACGCTGCGCCGAGGTTGAAGAGAGCGCTCACGTAGGAGGGATCGATCTCGACGGCCTTTTCCAGCTGCGCGATCGCTTCCTCATAGCGCTCCGCCTCGAGCAGAAGCGAGCCAAAGTTGTATCGGTGGAGCTTGTCTTCGGGGTCTGACGCGACTTCCTCCTCCGCCAGCGTCAGCGCCTCGGCCACCTGACCAGTCTGAACGTAGGCATTGAACAGCCTCGCCGTGACTTCGGCGTTGTCCGGGAACGCGCCCCGGGCCTCGTTCAACAGGGTCACCGCGTCCTCGTTTCGCCCTTCCTGGAGATACAGGTCGGAGAGATAATTGTACGTATCCGGGTTCCTGTCGCCATGCTTGATCGCCATCTCGAGCGGGCCGATGGCTTCAATCATCCTCTCACCCGAGATGTAGGCGAATGCCAGGTTCACGTACGTGGCTGCGGAATCGGGCTCAAGCTGGGTGGCATTGGTGAAGAATGTCGCAGCATCATCGAAAGCACTCCGATTGTAGGCTGCCAGTCCCCGCTGGTACTCACTGTACCACGCCAGTGCCTTTCGTTGGGCAACCTCGTCGCGGGTGGCCTGGTCGTCAGCCGGCAGGTTCTGAAGGCTCATGTCGTATGCCTCCTGCATCGACGCGATCAACTCCGAGTGTCTTTCGACATCAGCCTCTTCACTTGCCATTTCCTGGTATACCTGCCCCTTCAGCAGATAGGCCTCGTGATTGGCCGGGTTAACTTGGATGGCCTTGTCGAGATTGACGAGAGCCCGGTCGTAGTCCTTGTTCCGGAGATCGAGCTTGGCGCCCTCGACGTTCGGGTCTGAGGAGCACCCGGCGCCCATTGTCAGAAGGCCGGTGACGACGACCACTAGGGCCAGCGCAATAAGCCGGCGCAGGTTAGAAAATGCGATCATAACAGGTTCAAAGCGTTTGGTATGCCTGCATTCAAAGGACACGCTGGAAATGAGCCCCAATCGAACGGCGTGGCAGGGGTTCCCAGCACGT
>DATKEJ010000420.1:0-14970 GCA_035512315.1 Rhodothermales bacterium
TATTCTATTCAGTGTAATTGACGATACTTTTCAGGTAAAACAGTATAACCCACGCCGGCCTGAGGTTAGACGAACCCTCCACGAAAAAAACGCCGCGCGGCCGATCCCCGCGATTCCGAGCACTCTTGACGTGGCACTACCGATTTTGCAATAGGATCTCGGGGTCGCGAGTTCGCGCAATCACCTGACCGCACTCCCTGCAGCGGTACGTGATCATGGTCGGAGTCGCAGGAACTCCCATGAACAGGGCGAACCAGGCCCTCTTGTGGAACGTCGGTATCGCTGAAACCATGTGGTGGTTGATGTCGTGACCGCATGAACACGTGGCCGTCGTAATTGGAGGCGCGGTCACAATGGACGGCCGAGGCTCCTCCGGAGGAAGCTCCGGAATCGGGGCCGGGGCACGATCCAGGAAATAGCTGTCTAACGAGAGCTTGCCCGATCCCCTGATGAACAGAATCACGAGCAGGAACAAGACAAGCGCGGAAAACTCGAGAGACTGTCCGGATGTCATAAGTCCCTGCGGGAAGTGAACAAAAAACACCGCTACGAAGAGAATTGGAATCTGGATCAGCGCCGCAATGCGCGTCGCCAGGCCGAAAGCCAGCATCAGGCCTCCTCCAACATGAATCATGGCGATCAGGTGCGCCAGAAATCCCGTTCCGTCAGCCTGCTGCCCCGCCGAAAGCAGCGACTCCGAGAGCAAAACCGGCCGGTCGAAGAAGAGGACACCGCGCACGAAAAGGCCCAGGCCGAGATAGATGCGCACGAGGTCGACGAAGAAATTGGACCGCTTTTCGATCCACTGGTAGAACCGGGAGAGCTGAATCATAGGCAGTACACTCGTCGCGGTCGAGTCGTCGTGGTGAAGTGGAATGAATTCATAGCATCGGCGCGCGATGCGCTAAGATAACGCAATGCGAACGCGTTCGGAACATATCGGCCCTTCGGCGTTGTGAGCTAAGACGCCGTTTGTCGCCGGCACGTTGGATTTGCGCCCGTCACCCCACATGTCAGATCGCGAAGGTAAGACCTCCACGGAGCACGCCGATACACCTCTGATGAGGCAGTATCGGAAGATCAAAGAGAAGAATCCCGGCGCCATTCTCCTGTTTCGAATGGGAGATTTCTACGAGACTTTCGAAGAGGATGCCGTTACGGCCAGCAACGTCCTCGGCATCACGCTAACCAAACGTGCAAACGGCCAGGCGATGGACGTCCCCCTCGCCGGCTTTCCACATCACGCGCTCGATACCTACCTCCCGAAGCTTGTTCACGCGGGATACAGGGTCGCCATCTGCGAACAACTGGAGGACCCCAAGCACGCAACCAAGATCGTGAAGCGCGGCGTCGTCGAGGTGGTCACCCCGGGAGTATCGTACCGGGACCAGCTACTCGAACCGAAGCAGGCCAAGTACCTCGCGTGCGTCGCCTGGGGGGATGACCGGCGAGCCGGTCTCGCGTTCGTCGAGGCCTCGACCGGCGAGTTCCACGTTGCGGAAGTACCTGACACGGAACTCGAAGGGCTTCTCAGAACGATAGGGCCGGCCGAACTCCTGGCCGACAAGCGCAGTCGACCCCGAATCCAAAGTCTGGACACCCGCGGCACGGTTGTCACGTTCGTAGAGGAATGGGCGTTCGGATTCGACTTCGCCTACGAGACCCTGATCCGACACTTCGGCACCCACTCGCTCAAAGGCTTTGGTTTGGAGTCCTTCGGTCCTGGCATAGTGGCCGCAGGCGTCACCCTCCACTACCTGTCAGAAACACAACGAGGCGCTCTCCCGCAACTCGACAGACTTCGCCGCTTCGACAGCAATGCGTTTATGGTGCTTGATCCACAAACGCAAAGAAATTTAGAACTTACGGCGTCCATTCAGGAAGGAAGAAGGGACGGTTCCCTGCTTCATATTCTCGACGAGACCCTCACGCCGATGGGCGGTCGGCTTCTTCGAACCTGGCTCATCCGACCCCTTCGAAACGTCGAACGGATCAACGAGCGACTCGACGGTGTGGAGGAACTGAGGAACTCGCGTCGTACGAGGGACAGCCTGCGCGACGAACTCCGACAGGTGGGTGACCTCGAACGAATCGTCACTAAAGTGTGCCTGGATCGCGCCGGTCCGCGGGACGTGGTGAATCTGAAGCTGTCGCTGTGCCAGATCCCCGCACTGAAGAGCGTGTTGGCCGGCGCCACGTCGAGGATCCTGTCTGAAACGGCAGCCGATTTGAAGCTTTGCCGTGAGGTCGTCGACCGGATCGGGGCGGCCCTATCCGACGATCCTCCTGCCAGCCTCTCGCAGGGCGGTGTGATCCGCCCGGGCTACGATGCCGACCTCGACGATCTGCGCGGTCTCGCTTCGTCGGGTCGAGAGTGGGTCGCAACCTTGCAGGCACAAGAGGCAAAACGAACGGGCATCCCTTCACTGAAGGTCGGCTACAACAAGGTTTTCGGTTATTACCTGGAAATCACGAACGCGCACAAGTCAAAGGTCCCTGAAGACTACATCCGTAAGCAGACGTTGGTGAACGCCGAGCGCTACATCACGCCTGCTCTCAAGGAGTCCGAAGAGAAGATCCTCACTGCCGATGAGAAGATCGCCCAGCTCGAGGCCGAACTGTTCAGCCGGCTCATCATGATCGTAGCCGAGGATGCCTCCGATCTGCTGGAGAACGCGAGAGACCTGGCTACGCTCGACGTAATTGCCGGCCTGGCCGAGGTCGCCGACCGCGACCGCTGCGTCAGACCCGAGGTGCACGACGGATTGGAGCTCGAAATCGTTGACGGCCGTCATCCAGTCGTGGAGGCGAGTCTAGCCGCCGGCGAGCCGTTCATCCCGAACTCCGTTCGACTCGATCCGGCAGACGAACAGATCCTCGTCATCACGGGGCCGAACATGGCCGGCAAGAGCGTCGTGCTCCGGCAGACCGGACTCATCGTGCTGCTCGCCCAGATCGGATGCTTCGTTCCGGCGGCGAGCGCCCGGATCGGATTGGTCGACAAGATTTTCACACGAGTCGGGGCCTCCGACAACCTGGCGTCAGGAGAGAGCACGTTCCTCGTGGAAATGAACGAGACGGCCAGCATTCTCAATAATGCCTCACCGAGATCTCTGATTCTTTTCGACGAGGTCGGACGCGGCACGAGCACGTTCGACGGTATCTCGATCGCGTGGTCGATTCTCGAATACCTGCATGAAAACGAGCAGGTGGCAGCGCGGACACTTTTCGCCACGCACTACCATGAACTGAACATGCTCGCTGATCGCCTTCCAAGAATCCGTAACGCCCGGATCCAGGTGCAGGAGCACGACGGGAAGGTCATTTTCCTGCGGAAGCTCATCTCGGGCGCCGCCGACCACTCATACGGCATCGAAGTCGCTCGCATGGCCGGCCTTCCCGCCGTCGTGATTCAACGCGCCAGAGAGATCATGAAGGGCCTCGAACACGAAAAACTGGTTTCTGGCGCCGGCAGAGCGGATGGCGCTCCAGGAAAAGGCTCAGATCTGCGCCCCGCGCTCGATCGAGTGCCGAAACCCGACTTCACGCAAACCGTAATCGACCAGTCGGAAACTTACACCAAGCTGGCGGCCGAACTCGCAGCGGTCGATCCGAATCGAATGACGCCGCTCGAGGCCCTCATGAAACTCGCCCAGTTGAAGGCGCTTGCATCGGAGGTTGGCAAACACTGATGTCGATTTCGCCGTCGTCGATCGACGATCTGCTGCCTGCAATCGGTCGCGCGCTGTCGGATCAAGACGATAAGAAGACCGAACTGATCAACAGCTCGGACGTTCTTGAGTCACTCCACCGCGAACTGGCGGATCGAATTGAATCGCTGCTGCTGCACCGGCGAGAGTTGCTCATGAGTATCCTGTACCGAATTGACGTAAAGGAGTCCCTGGTCGTCGACGCATTCGGGCGCCTTGCGCCTGACGAGATCGCATCGCGTCTTGCCGACCTCGTAATCAAACGGCAGCTGCAGACGGTCCGCTCGCGCCGTGAACACCGAGACATGAACCCGTGACGCACTAATGTTCTGGATCGTCTTGCTTTTTATTGTGCTTCCGTTCGTCGAATTGAGCCTCCTTCTCGAGATCGGATCGAGAATCGGAGCATTGAACACGTTCGGAATCGTCGTAGCAACCGGCATTCTCGGCGGATATCTCGCCAAGCGTGAGGGATTACTCGTCTGGCGACGTTTTAAGGCGAAACTCGCCATGGTCGGCCTGCCCGGGGATGAGATCTTCGATGGCGTCATCGTCCTCGCCTCCGGCGCGTTGCTCATCACGCCGGGTGTGATTACCGACTTCGTCGGCCTGCTCGGGCTCCTCCCGCCAACGAGGATGCTGATCAAGCAGCAGCTCCGCAAACGCATTTCGGTTCGCACGAACCTGGACACGTCGAACGGCTTTGCTCCATACCGGCCCTCGGAAAGCTCGGAAGAGAAAGTCGACATCACGCAGATAGTCGATCGGCGACGTAGGGGGGAACCGAGTGACGGACAGGGGACGGCGACGTCATCCCGGACTCGATCCGGGATCCAGGACGAGAGCGCTAAACGCTGAACGAGAAACGATAAACAGCCCTGCGGGCGCTGCCGTGAGCCTGAACTTTCGAGCCCGCGCGTCTTCAGCTGCATTAAGGATTACCGGTCGTCGCTCCAGCCGACCCCTCCTGCGGGGGACCACGTTCGAGAGTTACCACCCCGTCCTCGCAAGTTCTCCACGAACCCTGCTGCAAACGAGTCAGCGCGCAATCTCGGCACCTCGACCATCAGTGTGGTCCGCTCACCGTAACGTGAGGACGTTACCCGAGCCTCGAACTGATCGATAAGCCGCATGACGGGGGCCGTGTCTTCATAGTCAAAAACCAGTTCGAACGACGCATAGAGCTGCCGGGTGCGTCTCTTTGCCGAACGCAGGACCGCCGCCGCGGCATCCCCGTAAGCTCTGACCAACCCTCCGGTCCCAAGTTTGGTCCCACCGAAATATCGCGTGACGACCACGAGTACGTCACTCAAACCGCTCGACTCAATCTGCCGGAGAATCGGGGCGCCGGCCGATCCGGACGGCTCACCGTCGTCCGACGAACGAAATGGGATTCCTTCCGGGCCCAGCCGGTACGCAAAGCAGTGATGTGACGCGTCGTGATACCGCCTCCGGATCTCCTCGATGCACTCCGCCGCCGCCTCAGGTGACTCAACCGGATAGGCGTCGGCGACAAATCGGGAGCCTTTGATTTTCGGGATCTCCTCGCTGTGCGACGCGGCGAGCGTTTCGTACCGATCAGATTTGTGATTTGTGATTTCTGCTTTATCTAAACCTCTCCCTCTCCGTAGCCATCAACACCCTTAAATTCAACGCTTTAGCGATATTCGCAACGACTGCGAACTGACCTATCGACGCTTTTTCGTCAGCGCGCATGAGCAATGCGCTCTTGTCTCCGACCGCTGTGCGTATGGCCACGAGGAGCTCCTCGCGCGTCGCCGGTGACTGCTCGACGAAGTAGTTGCCGTCCTCGGTCAGCGTGACCGTGACATACTGTTCGTCGGCGGTCACGCCGGCGTCTGTCTTCGGCAGCGTTACCTGAATCCCGAACTGCGTCACAAAGGACGAGGTGAGGATGAAGAAAATGAGCAGCAGCAGAATGATGTCAGCCAGTCCGGCGAGACTGAACGTGCTGAGAGGCTTCTCTTGTTGGGAAAAATCGAACGTGGCCATCTATCACCGACGGGTTGGAATCACTGAAACAAGGTGTCTGATCTGGCCCTCGACTGCGAACCCGCGGCCACGGGTTCCTGGAGAAGGTCGAGGAACTCGGTTGCCGTCTGCTCCATTTCGTTGATGACTCTACTGATGCGAGTGAGCAGGAAATTGTACGCGAAAAAGGCCACGATGCCGACGACCAGACCGAAGGCCGTCGTCACCAGCGCTTCCCAGATGCCGCCGGCCAGAACGCTCGGGTTCACATTGCCCTGCAAATTCTGGATCTGCTGAAATGCCCGAATCATCCCCGTAACCGTTCCGAGAAATCCGAGCATGGGCGCCACCCCGGCAATGGTGGCGAGGTGATCGGTCCGTTTCTGGAGTTGAAACGCTTCGTACTTCCCGGCGGCCTGGACGGCCTCCGAGATCTCGGTAATACGGCGGCCAAGTCGCTCTAATCCCTTGATCAGGATCCGGTTGATGGGGGTGTCCTGCGCCTCACAGTACGCGATCGCTCCGTGCACGTCGCCATCCTGAACGTACGACCGTACGCGCTCCCACCGCGTTCCCTGGTGCGCTCGACGTACGGTAAGAACGCGCTCCACGAAGAGATACACTGTCAGCACGGACAGGAGGGCGATCGGAAGCATCACCCAACCGCCTTTGACCAGGATGTCCAACATCGACATCGAGTCGTTATTCGCCGCGACGGCCAGCGAGTCGGCGACGTTTGCCCTCAGTGTATCCTGCGACACGGTAATGCTGCTCAGCATGCTCATCATCTGCATTGACTCATTTAAGAATTTCCCTGGCACCCATGCTTCCCGCCGCTGCCGACTATTTCACACGCGTAATCCACGCGTCCGCCGCCTCTGGTGGAATCGTGGTGTGGCTGCGCAAGGCGCTCGCCTCGCTCTCAAACCGGCCTACACCAACTCGATAGGCAGGCTTTCCTCGAACGGTCGCCTCGTACACGTCGGCGTCGAACCCCGAATCACGTAAAAGATTTACCCGCCCGTCGGCCTCACTTTTGGAAGTAAACGAAGCCACGATCCACGAATATATCGGACCTGACACCGGCCCGGATGCGACTTCCTGCTCAGCCACTTCAGACTCAGCCACTTCCGGCTCAGCGACTTCCGGGCCCGAAGACTCCGAATCGATAACCTGGGATCCCGGCGACTCCACACTCAGAAGCTCGGCCTCCGATTCCATCGCCGGCTCGTTCTCTGGTTCAGCCCCCGGCTCATCGGCGACAGGCACGTTATTTTCGGCACCCGCCCCTGACTCGTCGGGCGTTCGTTCGGGAACCGCACCCTCGGGAGCTACAGCAACGGCTGCATCGGCTGTCGGCTTACTCCCTCCTCCTCCAATCATGAGCCACCACACGAGGCCGACCGCAACGACTCCTACAGCAATGAGTGCAGGCGCCTTCGATCTCGGGCGGGCGACCGGGGCTGTGCGGATCGGCTGTACGGGTCTGGTCGTGACTACCGGACCCATTTCGGGAAACTCGGACTCTTCACGAGATCGGGCCCGCGAACCGCGAGAAGATCGTCGCTCGCTCGGAGGAACACGTATTCTCGACGGAAACGGAGGCGGCGGGCTTTCGAACGACATCCGCTCCGAATCCAAGTCGTCGTCGTAAGACCCTGATCCGGGTGTTTCCTCTCCTGCCGCGGATGACGACTCGGGTACGACCTCACCGAACCCGTCGCCTTCGACCGGATCGGCGCCGGGCAGTGCTCGCTTGTCAGTCAGATCGACCGACTCGCCCGTTGATGTAAGTGCAACGGGATTCATTCCGGCAAATTCCTTATTGATCTCATCAGCCAGAGCGACGGCGGGCTCGAAAGTGACCGCGTCCTCAGACGACCGGAAAGTCCCCAATCCCTCGATCTCAACCTCACCGATTGTCTCCAGTCCGGCCCGGATGCGGACAAGGACGGCTGAGAGGGCCGCCTCCGCCTCCTCGGGCGAGAGACTCAGTTTTCTGGCAAGTTCATTTACTAGTGATTGCATTTTAGCGCCTCACACAGTGCTACCACCGCAGACGAATTCCCCCCAATGTAACCCAGTCCGCCACAGGATAGCCAACCCATCGCTCAAACGTGTCGCCCGTCATGGTATGCACTCGGCCGAAAATCCCTACACCATTCTCGAAATAGTAGCTGGCGAGAAAGGCCATGTCGACATAGCCTGAAAGCTGACGGCTCGCAATAGCGTCGACATTCCTCTCGCCCACGAACTTCCCATCTACTTGCAGGAGTGCGCGATCGTCGGCGAAGACGTACGAGGCCCTTAGCCCTCCGTCGAATTTTGGATAGTACGGTACATCCAGGTCGTTCTCGAGCTTCGCGCTCTGCCACTGTCCGGAAATGGTTGCGGAGAACTGCCCGGGGAATGTGACCCCGATATCGCCGCCGGCAAACAGCACGTCGGCGTTCCCGTACTGAACGTCGAAGAACCCTGGTCCGAAAAACGGCGAATCCGAACCCACGAAGTAACGGAGGCTCTCATAGGTCGTTATGCCTGACCGCGCCGCGACGCGAACCGCACCCTTGTAAAAAACGATGCCTCCCTCTACGTTCACGACGCTCAATTCCGGCAAGGCGAGCGCACCATCGACAAGGAACGGATTGGTGCGAAACATTTCGGCCTGGTCACTCACCCCAACGATCGGCGTGTTCTTGACATAAATTTCGGTTCCGGAAGCAATCATGTTCACGAACGAGATGCGCGGAGCGACGTACAGCTTGGACTCATCGAACGTCTGGATCCCGACGGCGGAAAAACTCTGAGACACTGAGTATCCATGCGCCTGCCCACCCAACCGAAGGACACTGCGGTCCCCCGTCTCGATTCGAAGCTCGCCGCCCGTGCGATATGTCGTCACATCGTTCTTGGACTCGACCATGAGCATGGGGTCCAGGGGCGTGAAAATTCCCTCCTGACCGGTGATCCATACCTGCCCGTCGACCTGGAGCGACCGCTTACGCACCCCGAACCTCGTCTCTCCCGCAACTGCCAGCAGACTACCGTCGGTAGACGGCGTGAACTCGGCGCCGGTCAGCGACGTCTCGAAAGTGTTCGTGCGATATTCCGCCGACAGGAGCACCGGCAATTTGGACGCCTCACCGGTCGCAACCCAAACCTTGCCGCCGAAACCCTGACCGTCTCGCGCGGGCGATGCAAACGGAGCCGTATCCGCACGAGCGCCATATAGATCGAGCTCACGGAAAAACCCTGAGGCCTCGAATCCCGCCGTCGTAGCCCCTGAGCGATACGTCAAACCGGCGACGCCGTCGTAGTTCTGTTCCGGCGCCTCGGTGCCCAGCGTATCGTCAAAGGGCTCGAACTTGTCAAGGCCCTCGTGGAACGCGTTTCCGAACATGACCACGTTCGGTCCGAGATCGAACGCTGCCTGGGCCCGAACTTCGCGACTCAGGTACCTCCCGATTCCAAGCGACAGCTCACCGTTTTGCGGATGCCGGCCGACGGAAATGGTCGCCGGGGGCGAAACCGGCTGGATGAGCGACGTTCCAGGCAGATCAGCCGAAGGCTGCTTGTAGTCGCCTGTCCAAGGCCGCCATCCCCGTGGCACTTCGTATATCCTGGGCGGCGGATTGAATCCACTGAGCGGCTGCCGGCGGAGTTGCGGAAAAGTAATTTCGAGGTTGCCCAGGATCTCCATCTCACGCGGAGCGAGATCCGGAAGCAGCGTGTCCTGGTCAGCCTGTGCAAATGAGGCGCCGGCAGGGACAGCCATCGCAGCAAAAAAAACCACGAACGTTAGAACCCGTTGTCGTCTGCGACCCATCACTACAGCACCCTCTTTTCTCTGGCAGCCATGTCGGCATAGCGCGTACCCGCGTAACGGTTTTCCACGATGTCGAAAAGTCTGCTCGCCTCGCCTTTCTGTCCCAATGCTAGGTGCGCCCTCGCCTGGGCCAGGTAACCCCGTGCCTCCCATTGCGGGAAGTTAGAATATAGCACCGGCAGCCTCCCGAGCTCATTCAGGGCTTCGCGCGGCTGCCCCGTCTGAATGAGGAGTTCACCGAGCCTGCAGAGTGCCTCCGCACCGGGCTCGCCCTGACTCTGCCGGACGACCAATCGATAGTGGGAAGTGGCCTCGGCTGGACGACCGGTAACGTCATAGACACGTGCCAATCCGAGATAGGCCCTTACCTGCTCGTATTCCGACGGCTTGCCGGCCAGGATCCGATTGAACAGGTCCTCTGAATCCTGGCTGCGTCCGAGTCCTAGCAGCGCCATCCCTTCGCCGTACTGCGCCTCACTCTTCATGATCTCGTTGCTGCCCGCTTTCTGCGCCAGCGAGCGGTACAGGCGGAGCGCGTCGATATGGCGCTCCTCGTCGAGAAGGATCGCGCCGAGCCGCTGTGAAGCCTCGAGGTTGAGCGGATGATTCGGATAGTCGGTAACGACCTTCTCAAGAAACTCCGCCGCCTCGATCGGCTCGTTCAGCTCAGCCTGGATTCGCCCGATGTAGAGGTACGCGTCCGGGAAAAGGTCGCTCTGCTTGGCGGTAGCAATGAACCGGCGGAATTGAGCGAGGGCCTCCTTGAGCCGGCCGTCACGATATTTCAGCTCCGCCTGACGCAGCCGGATCTCGTCGATAATGGGTGAATCGGGATGCCTGGCGGCAAAAGCGTCGACGACGGCGTCGACCTCGTCCTCTCGTTCCTGAACGAGCAAAGCGTACTGAAGGCCCCCGACGGCATCGACAACCAGGTCACTTTCGGGGAAGTCCGTCAGCACCTTTCGGTAAGCGGTCTCGGCTTCCGACCAATTGCCGGCGTTGTAATGCGCATCCGCGATCCCGTACAAGGCTCGCGCCGCGACGTCCTTATCGGGAAATCTCTGCACGATCGTCTCATACTCACCGATCGCACCCTCATAATCCTGCTCGAGGAATTTCAGGTAGCCTGTCGCATACATTGCCTCTTCACGGTACGGCGAATACTCGAAGTCGGTGCGCAGCTTCTCGAACGACGCGATGGCGTCCTGATTCCGGCCTGCGTTCGACTGCGCCTGCGCAATCTGGAAGAGCGCATAATCCTCCTCCTCTCCCTCGACGCGGCGATACGCTCTGATGGCATCGTCGTACTGCTTGAGCGCATAGTAACTGTCGGCCAGACGGAGCCTCGCATCCCGTGCGTAAAGCAGTAGGCCCGAGTCGCCCCGGTACTGACTCAGAAACCTCTCGAACTCCAGCGCGGCGCCCATGTACTGGCCCTGACGGAAATACGTCCATCCGAGCGCGTAGTGCGCCGCCGCGTTCTGGCGATGGCTCGGAAACTCTTTGAGGTACTGCGTGAAAAGGCTAGCCGCACGCTGGAAAGCATCGGTCTGATAGTAGCTTTCCGCGGCCCAGAACAGGGCGTCGCCGGCCTGGTCAGACTGAGTGTCCTGCCGGTACAATGCCATAAATGCCGGGCCGGCCTGCGCAAACGCCGCGCTCCGATACTGAAGCCAGGCCTTCTGGAAGAGCACCTGGTCCCTGAGGGACTTCGGCGCGGCATCCATCGCCAGAGCCGAGTCATATGCGACGAACGCGCGGTCGAAATCACCGACCGCCACGAGCGCTTCGCCAAGCATCCGATTCGCCTCTCCGTAGCGGTCGGATTCGCGATACTTCGCCACGAAAACCCCGAACGCGTCGCCCGCAGCCTGCCATTGACGGAGCTGATAACGGGTCATCCCAAGCTCGAAAGTCGCCTGATCGGTAAGTGGGCCGTCCGGCCACCGCCGGATCACGTCCTCGTAGGTTTCGGCCGCGCGCGCGTACTGGACCGCCAGCGCCAGGTTCACCCCCTCGTAGTACCGTGCCCGGTGCGCCAGGTCGTCAGAGGCATCGCGCTGGACGATGTTGAACTGCTCGGCAGCCCACTGGTACACTTCCGCACGATGGTAATTCCACGCCAGCCCGTAGACGGCATGACGCAAGAAGGGACTCTCCGGATTGTCCTCGGTGAACCGGCGATAGTTCACGATCGCCTGTTCGCTATTGCGCATGTGGTTGTACGACTCTGCGAGCAGAAACGTCGCCCGCTCGCGCGCATCGCCCTGCAGGCGGTTAATTCGCCTGTCGATCTCGGGGATAGCGCGTTCGTACTCGCCGATCTCGTAGTAGGCCTCGGCCAGCGCGAGCCCCATGCTCGCCACGTACGGAGAGGCAGGATATCGGGCAGACAGCAGCTCGAACGAGCGGGCGGCCTCGGTAAACTGCCCACGCTCGACGTGGTTGAAGGCGATCGCATATCGGGCGACGGGAGCGATCTCGGTGTTTGGATACCTGTCGGCGGCGTCGCTGAAGTACGTTATCGCTCGATCGAACTCTCCCTGAGCGAGAGCCGACTCACCCATCCAGTAGAGCGCCTTTGCGGCCGTTTCTTCGGTCAATTCCTCATCGGCCACCGTCTGAAGCGTCTCGATCGCTCGATCGTAGGCCCCCGTCTCGTAGAAATAGGTACCGAGCGTCAACCTCGCTTCGGAAGCCAGTGGATGGGACGGGTAGCGATCCCGGAAGGTCGCAAACAAATCGATGGCTTCTTCGTCGTGCCCGGCGCCCAGCGCCGAACCCGCCTGGAGGAAAAGAGCCTCGGGAGCACTTGCGTGCTGAGGCCACATCGATCGAAAGCGCTCGAACTCACGCGCCGACGACTCGTAATGGCCCGAAGTATACCGCTCCAGGGCATCGGCAAACACGGCATCAGCGTCGTCGGTACGGTACTGCGCGCCTGCGACCGACGGAATAATGGATGCGAATGCCGTGAGACCGCATAAAACGAACGCTCTAAGTCCGGAATGGGATGATGGAAAGGACATGCAGCTCGGCCGGGACTCACTCACTTCAATCGCTTCCTGTCAACGAGCATGGTTTCGTTATAGTTTCACGACCGATGTAGGGATTTTTTCGTGCAAAATCTGCCGTCAAATAGGCCTGCGGCGAAACTTTTACCTGCCTATGGTATGTACTAATCATAAGTTATTCGAATCATAAGGTTCGGATGTTAACAAGTCACAAACCTCTTATTTAATATGGCTGGAAAAAATCCGCCGAATAACGGCTCAGGGCCCGGGGAGAGAGTACTCGCCGCCGCCGACGAAGCAAAAGCACACTTGGATGCCAGTGTCACCGAGGCGACTCGACGAGTCGAAACAGCGACGAAGCGTCTAGCGACCGAAATTGAGAAACTGGTTTCAGACGGAGTGCACACCGTGCAGTCCGTCGCCTCCGATTATGCAGAGAAGCTCGGTGAGAGCGCCGCTTACGCTCAGAAACATGCCAAAAAAGCATACGAAGGCAGCCAGGAATACGTGAAGGAGAACCCTGTCCCATCGGTTCTCGGAGCGTTTGCCATAGGAATTCTGCTGGGCATCCTCTTAAGACGAAACTGAAACATTTCGTAGCTTTGTGAGGGCTCGGGACGATGTCCTGTAGCCGGTACGGACCGAACTGGAATCGTCTTGAGCATTCTCACCATTGGAACGGTCGCGTTCGATACCATCGAAACGCCGTTCGACCACGCTACAATGATTCTGGGTGGGAGTGCTACGTACTCCGCCATCGCCGCCCGCTACCTGACGGACGACGTTCGCCTTTCTGCGGTCATCGGGGGTGACTTCCCCGACAAATACATCGCGCTTTTGGAGGATCGCGGCATCGACGTTACCGGCCTCGAGGTGATCAAGGACGGTAAGACGTTTTTCTGGTCGGGTCGCTATCACTACGATCTGAACAATAGGGATACCCTGGCTACGCACTTGAACGTGCTGGCAGGCTTCAATCCTGAGTTGCCTCCGTCTTACCGCGACTCCGACGTTGTCTGCCTGGGAAACCTCGATCCGATCGTACAGCTGCGTGTTCTCGAGCAGGTCGAGGATCCGGATCTGGTGATTTGCGACACCATGAACTACTGGATTGAAAAGACGCCGGAAGCGCTGAAGACCGTGCTGCGGCAGGTGGACGTTCTGATCGTCAACGACGAGGAAGCCCGCCAACTCGCCGATGAGCCGAACCTCGTTCGCGCTGTGTCGAAGATCCGGGCGATGGGCCCAACGACTATCGTCGTCAAGAAGGGCGAGCACGGCGCGATGCTCTTTCACGAACAATCGATCTTCTGGGCCCCTGCCCTCCCTTTAGACAACATCGTGGATCCGACCGGCGCCGGCGACGTCTTCATGGGCGGATTTGCGGGCCACCTTGCGAGAGCCGGACGTTTCGAGGTGGACGATTTCAAACGAGCCGTCGTCACCGGAAGCGTAATGGCCTCGTTCGTCGTCGAAGAATTCGGACTCGATAACATCCTCGCGCTGACTCCCGAACAGATCGAGGGCCGTTTCGAGGTCTTCAAGGCCCTCTCGGCAGTCCCGGTCGACGTGAGCGAACCCGCGTAGGACCCGGCGGAACCCATCCATGTGACTCCAATGCGGACCGGACGACGCCACTATGAGCCCCCGGGTGTCGCATCCATGCTGCTCCTCGTACTCTGCCTTGGCTGCGGAAATGGGCCGCCGGAACGGCAGGGTTTGCTCCGGCTCGATCTCGACCGATCGGATCCACGATCGTTCATCTCGTACTACTTCGGCGGACTGTCGGCGCCCGACGCCGTAGACCCTTTTCAAACAGGCCTCATCGTTGAGACCGACGGAGATTACTATCTCGACTCCGCCGCCCTCAGACGCATCCTCGGGGAATCGGCCCCAGTCATCGACGCGAATGAAGACGGCACGCTCGATTGGGACGAGCTCGAGCCCTTTCTCCAGGCGACCTATTATGATCGCCGGTCTATTCCGGCATCGGTTGACACCCTCCTCCTGTCGGCAAACACCCACGACTGGTTCGAGGTATCGGTCGACGGAGTCATGACGAACGCGACGCGAAGAATTCGCGTGCCGCTGGAGGCGCTCAAAGAGGCGGTTCGCCGCTACAAAGAGCGTGGCGACTCACTGATTTATCCGCTCGGAACCGTCATTGTGGCCGATCACCTTGCAGACGACCTCACGATCGAGCGAACCGTCATGCGGAAGCGCCCCGACGGGCACTGGGATTATGGCGTATTCGACTCGACCGGGTCGCGCGTACCGTCGACAACGACTCCACCAAAACCGCTCGCCGTTCCAACGCAATGCGTCGGCTGCCACCTCGGATCGAGACTCTACGAACCGGAAAAGAGCTTCCCCGCGCCCGCGCCTCCGGGTCCTGCGGGTCCGCGGAGCGTACATTGGGACGGCCCCA
>DATKEJ010000421.1:0-3318 GCA_035512315.1 Rhodothermales bacterium
TAGTGAACCGATTATCGCAAGTGTCTGCCGATCCATGATCACCGTTGATCGATCACAAGGTCCGAATATCTTGCGCCAAGCCGCAAAGGCGCAAAGAGTCTGAATTTGGTTCGATCCTACGCCCCTGCCTCCTCTACCGTAACCGCAAACAGCACCGTTCCCGCCAATCCGATCGCGCCGGCAATGATGAATGGAGCGGCGGGAGTGACCTGCCACAACAGGCCTCCGATGGCCGCGGCCGGGGTTACAGAGAGGCTGCGGACCAGGTAATAGAGTCCGACGGTTCGACCCCTGAGATGGGGTTCGGCGAAATCCACGATCATCGCTTTGCGCGCCGGCTCGCCAATCTCCCGCAGGCCGCCGACAGCGAAAGCGGCGACGAGCGTCCAGAAGCCCGACGAAAGGGCGACAGCTACGGGAAACAAGGCGAAGCAGCCGAACGTGGCGACAACGAATGGCTTCCGTCCGATCCGGTCGGCGATCCGAGCCGACGGAATGTAGACGAGGATCGACGTGACGACCTGGACGGCCACCAGCAGGCCGAACTCCGCGATCGAGACTCCGATGACGTTCGTCGCGTACAGAATGATGAAGATCCCGGCCATTCCCTCGCACGTACGGATGACGATGTCTGAAACGAGAAGCCGTTTCAGCGAAGCGTCAAACGACCGCCATACCTCTCGGATGCCGACCCTGTCTCCTCCGATAATCGGAATGTTGATGGCCCTGCTGACGAGGACGGTGCCTGCGGACAGAATCAGAGTGACAACCAGGGCGACTCGAATTCCCGCGACGATCCCGAGTGAGGCGATGAGCGCACCGCCGGCAAGCGGTGAGACGGCCCTCGGGATGCGCTTGATGATGGCCTGTACCGTGAAACCCATCGTCCGGCGATGCTTCGGTAAACCGTCGGCGATAACGGCAAAGATTGCCGGTGAAGCCATGCTCTGCCATGCCATGGCGAAACAGAGGCCGAGAAAGAGGTATGGCCACGAGGGACTCAGCAGGTAGATCAGGTATCCAACGACCGCGAGTCCGATGAACATCAGAAAAGCACGTCGCTTGCCCATCCGATCGGCCAGCCATCCGCCGGGGTATTGGTAGACGGCATCGAGGAAATCCGTGGCCGTTCCGAACAGACCGATCGTCCCGATCCCTGCGCCCAGCGCCTCCAGGTACTTGGGCAGATATCGTTTCCAGAGCTCTTCTCCGAGCTCCACGAGGAAGACTGCGCCCGCGGCGAGGCCGACGTTCCTTTCGAGGCCGAGATAGTCGACGATTCGCGCCCGCCGGCCTCCGCTTTCTGTTGGAATGTCCTGTCGCGGGTCCGCCGGCATGGGATCTCCGTTATCCGAGCGCGAGCGCCTTGAGGAGCCCGATCAGTCCGCCCGCCAGAACCACCAAGACCACGTCGACCTTGAATCTGTAGAGCGCGACGAACGCGAGCACCGACAACGAGACGGCAAACCAGTTGACGGGCCCGGCGAAGCCTTCGGGCCAGACGACGGCAGCGCCGAAGACTAGCGCGAGGTTCAGGATGACCCCGACGACGGAGGCAGTGATTGCGGTCAGGATTGCGGTGAGGCTCCGGTTTCCGCGCAGAGCCTCGATGAACGGAGCGCCCAGGAATATGAATAGGAAGCACGGCAGAAAGGTCACGTAGGTCGTCACGAGGGCGCCGATTGTCCCGCTGAGCGCGGGCGACATGCCCTGCGGGAAGTTCCACGCGGCCATGTAGCCCACGAACTGGACGACCATGATCAGCGGACCGGGCGTCGTTTCCGCGAGTGCAAGCCCGTCGATGGCTTCGGCGTGCGTAAGCCACCCGAAACTCTCCACCGCCGCCTGAGCGACGTACGCGAGCACCGCGTAAGCCCCCCCGAACGTCACCAGTGCCGCCTGCGTGAAGAAGCGGTACTCCTGGGTGAACAGTCCCGACCATCCAAACCATCCTGTGAGGGCCGCGAGCGGCAGAACCCAGAGGATCACCCCGAGCGACAGAATCCTGGCTGCCCGTTTCAACGAAGGCCGCGTATGATCGGGCGAGGGTCCCTCGTCGTCGATGACGAATCGAGTCTTTGCGACCGGTCTGCCGGTCGGCGCCGATGTCGCCGCGGAACTCGCCTGTCGCGAGCCGGCATTGCCGAACGCGGTTACGGCGCCGTCGAAGAGCCCGGGTCGATAACGCGCTCCCAGCAGCCCCGCCACACCGGCAGCGAGCACGATCAGCGGAAACGGGACGTCGAGGAAATAGATGGCGACGAACGCGGTGGCCGCCATGAAATAGTGCACGCGGCGGATGAGCGCGCGGCCGCCGATCTTGAATACGGCCTCGACTACGATCGCCACGACAACGGGCTTGAAACCCTCTAGGGCCCCGGCGACGGCGCCGACGTCTCCGTAGGCGGCGTACGCGTAGGACAGACCGAGCAGGACGAAGACGGACGGCGCGACGAAGAGTACCCCGGCGACGAGACCGCCACGCGCTTTGTGCAGCAGCCATCCGATGTAGGTCGCGAGCTGCTGCGCTTCAGGACCCGGCAGCAGCATGCAGTAATTCAGTGCGTGCAGAAATCGCTGCTCGCTCAGCCATTGTCGCTTCTCGACCAGCTCGCGGTACATGATGGCGATCTGGCCCGCAGGACCGCCGAACGAGATAAATCCCAGCTTGAGCCAGAACCGGAAGGCCTCGCCGACCGAGACGCTATGTACGCTGCCGTCTGGTTCGTTCCCTCTCGTCGAATCGGAGGTCACGAGGATCCCTCACGCGGTAAGGTTGCACAGCGTACCGACGCCGTTGCGGACGGCCTTCTCATAGACCGCCGCCGCGGCCACGACGTCCTGCAGCGCTGTTCCTGTCGAGTCGAATACGATGCACACCGGTCTGATTACGATTCGCGGTGTAATGATCGGGAATTGTATTGGTTCTCGCGCTCGGTGAAGGGGCTTCGAGGATGCACCAGCCGCGATTGATTTCTGCCGAGTATATTGCGCCGAACTTGAAAGGTCGAAAACTGGAGAGGGTCCGATGAGGTTATCCGCCACACTTGCAATTTGCCTCGTTTCTTCCGCTGCCGCGGCCGGACAGTCGAACTCGACCGTCGCCGATCTCGCTTGGATGTCAGGCTGCTGGATGACGGATGACGAGGAGGGGAGCTCGTACATGTCGGAGCAGTGGACGAAGCCGTTGGGCATGATGCTCGGAACGAACCGCACAGTGCGTGATGGGTCGGTCAAGGCCTACGAGTTCCTCAAGATCGAGGAACGGGAAGGGGAGATATACTACGTGGCGAGACCCTCCGGAGCGATCGACGAAAC
>DATKEJ010000422.1:0-4895 GCA_035512315.1 Rhodothermales bacterium
CGCCGGTATTATAGGCAGACAAGCCGGGTAGTTCGTGCCCGACCGTGTTTGAGTACGCACGCATGATCATGAACGCGTACTCCATCGTGAGCAAAGGATGCCGCTCCTCTCTAACCCAATAGACTTGACCCGTCGACGAGTTGACCTTGAACCGGTGGAGTCCGAATCTCCGTGTGTACTCGGGCATGAACTGGTAACGTCCCCTTGCGCCGGCTGTGGAGATGAGCCAATCCTGATTGAACGTCTCAACGGTGCTCAGTTCGGTGGAGAGTGCACTCAGCCGGTGCATGCGGGCCAGTCGCAGCTCATAGGCCAGGAACGGTTCGGCTCGTTTGCGAGCCTCAAACACCTGATTCAGCCGACCCCACGTGACGGTCAGGTTTGAGCGCCGGTATCCGCGCCTCTCGAACTTGTCGAGCAGGCCGCGCATTGCGGCCCTGCGTTTCTGGTCGACTCGATCCCAGTCGGCCGAGCCGGTCGCCAGGAAAGCCGAGCGCGCGTCCGTCAGGATGTGTCGTTCGAGGACTCTGCCGGATGCGTTGTCGATGACGCGCATCGTGAAGTTGTCATCCTCGGCATACCGCGCGTTGTGCAGGATGAGCAGGTCGTAGAAGTCCCTGAAACCTGGTGGATAGAGGTTGGTGTCGGCGAGCGTCTCGTTTTCCGGGACCAGCGGCGCATACAGTTTGCCAGGGTCCAGATTCATCTGGCGCGCGAGCGACCCGGTCGTAGCGAAGGGGACCGTTGTCATCGGAGGCCTTGACCGCACCGGGTCGGGCTGGCCCTGCACAGAATGTGCCGGGCTGGTTAGAATAGCCAGCGACGCGATGACCGCTGTCGCGATCAGTACTTCGGATCCGTGGAATCTGAACAACCTCAAGGAGAATCTCCGCCCATTCGTTGCTTCGCTCTCTCGACGAGATGCGCGAACAATCCGAGCGCCGGCTCACCCATTGCCTCCGGGTGGAACTGGACGCCGAGAATGTCACCCGCCTCGTCCTCAATCGCCTCAATTACGCCGTCCATCGAACGACCTGTTACGACGAGACCTTGTCCGGGTTCGGCAATTGCCTGAATGTGACGGGTGTTTACCATCACTTTCTGCGTTTGGAGTGCCCTCGCCGCCCAGGAGTCGTCGACAAAAGCCACCGTATGGTTGACGGCGCCGCGTTTTTCGCTGTGGGCCATGCTCCCTTCGAGCTGCCGCTGGACGTCGGCGTAAATCGATCCTCCCAAAGTGGCATTGATCAGCTGCATGCCGTAGCAGATGCCGAGCACAGGCTTCCGCGCCCCAAGGAACGCTTCCAGGATCGCACGATCGGAGTTCAGGCGTTGCTCGTCAACGTCGTCGAGATCGGATGGCAGGTCGCCAATCATGGCGGCGGTCACGGCGGGGCCGCCGGTGATGACCAATCCGTGAAGCAGGCCGGCTACCGAGGGCATCGTTTCCGGATGCCGGGCGGCCGGCACGATGACCGGAACGCCGCCCGCCGCTTCGACAGCTCGCACGTACTCGAGTCTTACCGACTGGCGTTCGTCCTCAATCGACGTAGTTATTCCGATTATCGGTCTCATGACGGGATGCGGTGGGTTATTATTCCACGCATTGGGCGCGTTGTGGTTGCAAGTACCACGTTTGCGCGAGCGACAACCGCCTGCGAGAATCGGTGGGGACAGTTCTCACACAGACAACAGGGAAAGCGTTGAAGTCAAGATGTTGGCGTCGCGCGTCTTTGCCGGAGAACCGCTTCTCACGCAAAGACCGCAAAGAACGCAGGGGGTCAGATCCGCAGCCTCGAGGACGATCAGGATTCACCCATCATCTGGATGTTCTCGCCTCCGAAAAGCCGCGTGATGCCCTGGACCAGCTCTGGCGACGGGTCAACGACGAAGGTCCGGCTCCGGAGTCGAACCCGCTCGCCGAGATCCTCGTCCTCGATGTCGAAGTAGAGCTTGCACGATCCCCGATTTCGCTCGCACAGGTCGAGCAGCTCTTTCATGTCGCCGGCGGCGACGCGCGTCGTATCCACTTTAAGGATGATAGACCGCACAAGCTGATCGCGGACGCGCTGCATCGGGAGGATGTCGTGGATCTTCCATCGCAGCTGGCCGGACTGGGTCGACGGCGTTCCTCGCACCATGACGAGTTCGTCGACGCGGATGAATTCGCGAAGCTGTTCGTACTGCTGGCCGAAGACGGCAATCTCCGCCTGGCCGAAATAGTCCTCGATCGTGAAGAAGGCCATCTGGCGGCCGTTTTTCTGGGTCCGCTCGCGCACCTCGGTGATGATGCCGCAAACGGAGTAGCTCACTCCCTCTCGAAACTCGTCCAGCCGGTTGAGGTTCGCCGTCGCGAATGCCCGAACTTCGGGTGCGAACATCTCGAGCGGGTGGCCCGACACGTAGAAGCCGACCACCTCGCGCTCCTTTTTGAGTAGCTCGCTCCTTGGCCACGCCGGAACATCGGGCAGGGAGGGCTTGCTGAGCGCCACGGCAGGTCCCGAGTTCGAAAACAGCGAGCTCTGTCCTGCGGCCTCGTCCACCTGAAGTCGTTGCGCATAACGGATCGCCGAATCGAGGCCCTCGAAAAGCTGGGAGCGCTTCCCTTCCATCTCGTCCATTGCGCCGGCGAGGATCAGACATTCAAGCGTTTTCTTGTTCACGGACCTGAAATTGATCCTGCGGCAGAAGTCGAAAAGATTGGTATACGGCCCGTGCTCGTGTCGCATCTCGACGATCGACTCAATCGCGGCGGCCCCAACCCCTTTAATGGCGAGGAGGCCGAATCGGATGCAGCCCTCCTCGATCGAAAAGTGTGCCAGGCTGTGGCTGATCGAGGGCGCCAGCAACCGAATCCTAAGTCGCTTCAGCTCTTCGATCATGACGGCAAGGCGCGACGAATCGCCGAGTTCGCTCGTCATCACGGCGGCCATGAACTCGGCGGGGTAGTGCGCTTTCAGGTAGGCGGTCTGATACGCGACTACTGAGTAGGCGGCCGAGTGGCTCTTGTTAAACCCGTACCCCGCGAACTTCGCCATGGTGTCGAAGATCTCGTTGGCCTTTCGCTCATCGACCCCGTTTCTCCCCGCGCCGGCGACGAAAATCCCGCGCTGCTTGTCCATCTCCGACTGCTTCTTCTTGCCCATCGCCCGGCGGAGCAAGTCGGCGCCTCCCAGCGTGTATCCCGCCATCGTCTGGGCCATCTGCATGACCTGCTCCTGATAGATCGGGAGTCCGTACGTGGGTTCCAGGATGTCCTTGAGTATTGGATGCGGGTACTCGACGGATTCACGCCCGTTCTTCCGGTCGACGAAATTTGGAATCAGGTCCATCGGCCCGGGCCGATACAGCGCGTTCATCGCTACGAGGTCGTTGAACGAGGTCGGTCGCAATTTTCGCAGCCATTCCCGCATTCCGTCGCTTTCAAACTGAAAAATCCCCACGGTCTCGGCGCGGCGGAAAAGGTCGAGCGTCGCCTCGTCGTTTTCCGGGAGGTCATCGAGGTCGATCTCGACGTCCCTTTCCTGTCGGATGAGTTCAACGGCGTCGTTGAGAATCGTCAGTGTCTTCAGGCCGAGAAAGTCCATTTTCAACAGCCCGAACCGCTCGATCGAGTTGCCGTCGTACTGGGAGATGACAGTGTTGCCCGATCCGGCTTTTCCCCTGGCCACGGCGACGGGCACGTATTCGCTGACGTCTCCGGGGGCGATGATCACGCCGGCGGCGTGTACTCCGGTCTGCCTGGCCGAACCCTCGAGTAATCGGGCGAACTGGATCAGCTTCCTGACTTTTTCGTCAGGGTGTTTGAACAGGTCGCGCAGCTCGGGCACTTTCTCGACGGCGACGGCGAGGGTCCTGTCCTCCGGAGTCGGACCTTCAGGAATCAGTTTCGCGATTCGATCAGCGTCAGGGAGTGGGAGACCAAGGACGCGGGCAACGTCTCGGATAGCGCTGCGGGCGCCCATCGTTCCGAAGGTCACGATCTGGCTGACGGAGTTGCGCCCGTATTTCTCGATGACGTACTCGATCACCTTGCCGCGACCGCGATCGTCGAAGTCGATGTCGATGTCGGGCATCGAAATGCGCTCGGGATTCAGGAATCGCTCGAACAGGAGGTCGTGTTTCAGCGGATCGATGTTCGTGATACCGAGGCAGAACGCCACGATGCTGCCTGCAGCCGAGCCGCGGCCGGGTCCCACCGTCACGCCGAGGGTGCGAGCCGCGGTCGTAAAATCTTGTACGATAAGGAAATAGCCCGCGAACCCCATCTCTTTAATGATGGCCAGCTCGTGGTCGAGTCGATCGGCGACGTCTTGGGAGAGGGAGGCATATCGCGCTTTCGCGCGTTCGAAGACCAGATGGCGCAGGTAGGCATCCATGTCGCCGCGAAATTCGGGCGGCAGGGGATAGTGCGGCATCAGCATGTCGGCCCGGCTCAGATTGAAATCGCACTTCTGAGCGACCTCAATCGTGTTGTCGAGCGCGGCATCTACGAGAACCGGATCGATCGACGTGAGGGCTGACTGCATCTCCGACATGCCCTTGAAGAAGAACTGGTCATTGTCGAAGCGCATTCGGCGCGAGTCATTCAGGTCGGCGCCCGTCTGGAGGCAGAGCAGTACGTCATGGGGCTCCGAGTCCGCCTGGTCGACATAGTGAACGTCGTTCGTAGCGATGACCTTGACGTTGTACTCTCTCGACCATCGCAACAGCACCTCGTTGACCTTGCGCTGATCGGCGATTCCATGATCCTGAATCTCGATGTAATAATCCTCGCCGAAGATCTCCAGATACTGCTCGAACAGCGCCCTCGCTTCCGCTTCACTGCGCCGGAGTATCGATTGCGGCACCTCGCCCTGCAGGCAGCATGTACTCGCTACGAGGCCCTCGGAGTG
>DATKEJ010000423.1:0-5493 GCA_035512315.1 Rhodothermales bacterium
GACACGCCCCCTAGATCCATCAGGTACACAGCCACGCCGCCGATGACGATGCCGCCCGGAAACCAGACGTGAAACTGGTTCAATCTTACGGTCTTGTCGTCGGGATACAGCGCTGCGACTAGAGGATTGCAGGCGGCCTCAACGAGCCCGTTACCCAGGGCGACGATGAGCGCGCCGGTGAACAGCATCCAGAACCCGTTCGAAACGATCAGTACGGCCGTCCCCACGAGATGGCCCACGAATGCCAACCGGAGGAGGACCCGCATGCCGAGACTATCGCAGAGCGGTGAGAAGACAAGCATGGAGACGGCGAAACCCCACAGGGCCGCGCCGCCGATCCAGCCAACCTGTTCGTTCGTCAGGACGAACGCGCTCTTCAGCGGCGCCATGACGGCACCCACGGTGGCGAAAGCGACGGAAGTGGCTACCAGAGCGAGACAGCTGCCAACGAACAGGCGATGGCGCTGGATTGCCGGGGTGGACGTCATTTCGGGATCGGCCATATGACTTTAGGGCTTAGTGCAAGGTGCAGGGTGCACCGTACTTGGTGCGTGGTACTTGGTGCGTGGTACTTGGTGCTTGGTGCGTGGTGCGTGGTGCGTGGTGCGTGGTACTTGGTGCGTGGTACTTGGTGCGTGGTACTTGATATTTGGGTGACTTGACAGAACGTCCGTTTTGGAGAGGAAGGGAGTTGGGTACGTCATAAGAGAGATTCGAGGGGGCCTGGATTCGGGCAGGCATCGGTTGGGCGCGTCAATCGGCGCCTCGACCACGTGCAGCCGTTGGCGATGATCCGGAGCACGATCGGATCGTAGTAGATCGGGTAGGTCTCGTGTCCCGGCCGGAAGTAGAGGACGCGCCCGTTGCCGCGATTCCAGGCGCAGCCGCTTCGGAAAACCTCGCCGCCTTTAAACCAAGAGATGAGAAGCAGGTCGTCGGGTGTGGGGATGTCGAAGGGCTCGCCGTACATCTCAGCTTGCTGGAGCTCGAAGTGCTCGTCGATTCCCTCCATGACAGGGTGCGACGGATAGATATTCCAGAGGCGCTCCCGCTCCCCGGCTTCCCGCCACTTAAGCGAGCAGTTCGTTCCCATCAGCCGTCGAAACACTTTTGAGAAATGCGCCGAGTGGAGTGCCATCAGGCCCATTCCCGACAGCACCTCGCTGCAAACGCGTTCGACCACCGCATCCGACACGCGGTCGTGCGCCTTGTGTCCCCACCAGATCAAAGTGTCCGTCGTAGCCAGCACGTCGGGGGTGAGGCCGTGGTCGGGCTCGTCGAGCGTTGCCGTCCGTACATCGAAATCGCCCAGCGGAGCGATCCCGCGCTTTATCGCTTCATGAATTCCGTCCGGATAAACCGATCGTACGCGCTCGTTCTCTTTTTCATGCTGGAACTCGTTCCAGACGGTTACTCGGATTGCCATGTCTGTGCGATTTCGCCGATGCTCTTTTCGTTTTCCGCCATGTCTGTCGTGTCAACTACAGACTGGAAAGTATGTCATTCCGGCGGAAGTCGGAATCCAAGTTTCACGGCGGACGTCATTCCGGCGAACGCCGGAATCCAGGTTAGCTTATCTGTATCCATGACAGCAAGAACAACGGTGGCAATTACCTCGCGAAGTGACCGGCTGCCCTGCGATGGCGGGGCAGCTAGTCTTGGAAGTGACCTCCCCCGGCTGCGCGCCGACCACGGTGACAAACCCACCTTTCGAGTTGACTTTCGGCGCTTAGCCGCCCCCTCCGGCGGGGGACCACCGTATTCGGGCTACGACTGTCGGGCGGAGCGGAAGCCGGGGGAGGTTACTTGATGCACCGCCTGCACGGACTGGACGTGCTCGCTCGCCCGGGGGCAGGCCCGCAGGGGTTTTACCCCTAGTTCACCGACGTTGCCGGGCGCTCGATACGAGAGAAGAGGGACACCTTCGGGTCGCTCAGGAAGCGGAACAAGAGCTTCGTCCATGACTCATGGTACGCGAGCGAATTGTACCACTCCGGCGCCATGGCCCTGACCTGCGGGAGGCGATTCCACGGGATTGACGGAAAGTCGTGGTGTTCGTTGTGGTATCCCACGTTGAGCGCCACGGTGTTCAGGGGGCCGTAGTAGCTGTATGTCTCCTGCGGCGGATTGAACACGAAGTGCTCCTGGATCCACCGTGCGCCCAGCGGATGTAGTCCCAGCGAGAAGAGTGTCGATGCGAGCATGTAGATCAATGCTTTCGGGCCGAAAAGGAGAAGGATAGCCGCATCGACCGCGACAACGACCACGATATTGACGAGTGTCCAGCCGTTGAAGAAACTGATTCCGCGAAGGCGCAGGGGGCGCGCCGCGTAAAAAAGAGCGTGGAACAGCAGCCACACGGCCTTTCCCCACGGCGTGATCCCGACGAGCTTCGCTTCCCATTTCCCGGGCATGTCGGCGTCCTTATGGTAGTCGCCCTGGAATGAATGATGCTTCAGGTGGTAGACCTGGAACGAGACAGCCGACGGTACAACCCCGGGAAGATTCGCCAGGATGGCCGTCCACTTATTGGCTGCCGACCCCTTGAAGATGAGTTTGTGACATGCGTCGTGGATCAAGACGAAGAGCGCGTGGTTCGCAACGCCGCCAATGGTGTAGGCGAGCAGGAGGACGAGCCACCACGATGAATCCTTGATGGCGATCGCGATTGCGAACTGGAGCGCAACGAGCCCCGCCACGAGCAGAAAGCTATTGGGATTCCGCCCTATCAACGAGCGAATCTCGGGATGGTCCTCGAGAATCGCTTTGGTGCGACTCTGATGAGGCTCGAGAGTCTTCGATTTGTAGAAATCCGTGGCTACCGTATCCATGACCATGCAGATTGGGGGGTTTGAGGCGCTGGGAAAACGGACCAATCCCAGAATAGCAATAATAGGGAACGGAACGACATGATGCAAACAACGGTGGCAACTACCCCGCGGGACTTCTCCCGGCTGCGCTGTGATGGCGGTGGCAGCTTGTCTTGGAAGTAACCTCCCCCGGCTGCGCGCCGACCACGGTGACAAACCGACCTTTGGAGCGACGAGGTGGACCCTGTGTAAGCCGGTAGGGGTCGGGCGGAGCGAAAGCCGGGGGAGGTTACTCCTGGAGCGCCTGCACGGACACACTCCCTCTACTAATCCGGGACCCGCGAGGCTGCGCCGGCAGTCGTATTAGCGTTCCAGAGGTTGAAGTCGGGAGCTGTCACGTTTCCGTCGAGATTATGGTCGGCTCCCTCATAACCGGTCGCTCCAGCCGTCGTCTTCGCGTTCCAGAGGTTGAAATCGGGCGCCGTAACCTGGCCGTCCAGACTCGACTCGCCGGCGAACATGCCGAACAGCCCGTCTCCGAGACTCTTCATCGGCGTACCTCCCGAAGTATAGGCCTGACCAAGGCCAGTCGTGAAGTTCCACGAAGCGGACCCTGACGAGAAGTCGACCGCCGATGCGCTCATGACAGCCGCGTGATTCCTGTGGCGGACGACGACGTAGTAACCATCGGCATCCAAACCCAGGAAGCCGACGGGTCCGCCCTGGAGACCGACCACACTCCCATCGGCCGTGACGAATGCCGGAGTCTGAGCTACAGCCGATTCCGATCCCGTACCGGTCCTCAGCTCCACCAGTACCCAGTCGACGGTGTTCGCAGGCAGTGCAACCACCGTCTGATCGCCGGCGAACTCGATCGCAGTGTTCGTGTACTCGGCGCCTCCGAAGGGTTGCGTGAGCGGCACTTCGCTCAGGTAACCACCGGGTACGGACATCGATCCTGATCCTGTGTAAGGTCCCTCGAGAAGGACGGTGGCATCGAGCGCGATGGCCTCCAACGCGGCGCAAGCCGCTCCCACGTCGATCCGGGGCTTCGTGATGTCGGGATTCGGCTCGAAATCGGTGACCAGTACGCCCGTGCTCTTGAGGAGGTCGACATAGTAGTCGGGATCAGACGCTGTTCCCTTCGACCGCAGCGCCGCGATGGCGCCGGATACGTGCGGCGCGGCGACCGACGAGCCGCGGACCGTGCTCGTCGTGTTGCTCGGCCAAGCCGTCGTGATCCACTCACCGGGCGCCCAAAAATCCATGAACGACGCCCGGTTGGTGTCGTGGCCGATGGAGTCGGCGGCGGTAGGGATGCCGTTGAACTCGCTGCCGTCCCGCGTGTATCCGACGGAGATGACGTTCGAAAGGCAGGAAGGCGGATTGATGCGATCAAACTTGTCTTGATTTCCCGTCGAGGCGACGGTCGGAATTCCGAGCGAGTTCGTAAAGTCGATCGCATCCTTGATTCCCGACAGCGCTGCGACGCCGTCGCATGGCGTCGTGGCGGCCTGCGGCCCACCGGGCGTGAACGTCATGTCGATCGAGATGTTGATCGCGGCGATCTGCAGGGTCTCCGACAACTCGCCGACGTGCTCGATCGCGGCCATGAGATCGCTTGCGTTCACGAGGGGACACCCCGTGGCGAATGGCCCGCCTGCTCCACCAGGGCAGTCCGCCCCGTCGGTGTACGCGGTCATGACGCGGATCGAAATAATGTCTGCCTCCGGCGCAACGCCGACTACTCCTCCGACTCCGGCCTCGTTGCCGGCGGCTACACCCGCCACCAGACTTCCGTGCGGGCAGAAATGAGTGGTCGGGGGGCCGAAGTCGCCCGGCAAGCAGTCATCCCCGCTCCCAGGGGCGGTCGATTCGGTGGCGTCACCTGGACAGATGGACTCCTGGTCGCTCGCCGGCAGATGCGTGCTGAAACACGCCTCGGCAGCGATTTTCCCGGTGAAGGCGTCGTGATCGAGATCAACTCCTGAGTCCAGCACCGCGACAGACCATCCGTTTCCATCACATCCGGCCGCGTTCGCCACGTTGGCTCCGACCAGGATCCGGCTCTCACCCATATCAGGCCGGCCTCTCAGCTCGGGCTGGATCAGGACGACTCCCGGAACCTTCGACAGCGCCAGCAGACCCGGCAGATCCACGACCAATGCGAGATAGGGTATGTACTTATAGCTCCTCTTCAGCCGAACATGTTCGCCCAAGAGGGCGCCCAGGATCCTCTCCTGCTGCGTCTGGATTCGGCCTCGCTGTGCTTGCCGGCTGTTAATGCTGGGGAGCCGGCCTTCCGGGACGTAATCGTCGACGTTCAGCCGCACGATGACAGTCGTCTCGCTCTTTTCGCGAATTCGCTCTTGCATGGCCTCGAAGCCCGTTCCAGGATCCGTTCCGAACACCTGGGCGGGCGCTTCGATCGTAATGGTGAGACATACCGCCAATACGGCGGCGCCAAACGCAGGTTGACGCATCGAAATCTGGGGAGTTTGTTCAATTCAAGCCGGTGGGCCTCCGAAGCCCGAAGATACGAGAGGCCGCAATCCAATGCACTCGGCAAGGCACTTCTCGGCGACCGGATGTAACCTTGGCTGTCTTGTGCGTAGAAGATGACTCGAACGTCGAACGTCGAACGTCGAACGTCGAACGTCACCCCAACAAGCCCAAGCCTGTT
>DATKEJ010000424.1:0-7195 GCA_035512315.1 Rhodothermales bacterium
GCACCACTGGGGTGTGTACGACGAACCTGCCCTCCTCGTCAGCGACAATCCGGTCGGCATGGATCAGATTGCCCTCCGAGTTGGCGGAGAGCGCCTCAGCCTGCGGAGCGTTCTCGGCGAGCTCGACAGCATGACCCAGGATGGGAGGTTTACCGGTACGGCCGGCGCCGACAGCGTCTCTGGGAGCACGCGGAGATACCTGTCCTCGCACCGGTTCGACTGGAGGCCGTCGAGGCACTTCAGCCTCAGCCTCATGGAATCGACCATCTACTCCCGCGAGAATGCAGGCTTGTCACTGAAATTTCTCAACCCGCTGAACGTACAGGCATTCTCCGTCGACGGCAGGCCAAAGAACGATGAGAATAACGGCATTCTGGCCGGCATTATCTGGGCCCACTATCGGATGTGGACCGTTCATGGTCAACTGCTCATCGACGACATCGACTTGATGGGCCAGACGGGAGAGGCAACCTCGGCGGCGCTAACGGGAAGCCTCCGCTATGCCGGCGTTTCGTGGGGAGAATTCGGGGGGAGCATCACCGCCGTCACGGCCAGGACGTACAACACGCACCAGCCTGAAGGGCGCTACGTTTATCTGCAGCGGGGCATCGGCACCCAGTTCAGCGATTACATCCAGCTTTCAGCGTTTGCATCCATCTATCACGCCAGGGGTGCGCTCGATATCGAACTTACGCCGAAGCTCGATCTCCTTCTGCAGGGAGAATCGGATATGCGCCTGCCGTATCCCGGGAACGACGTCGACGTGATTCTGGAGGGCACCGTCGAGGAGACGATCCGTCCCGCCGTCGAAATGCGAATTCAACAGGGCAGGCGCTGGTGGATGCAGGTTGACGTGGGTCCGAGCTTCATCTCGAACGAAGATCATATCCGCGGAAATGATCGCACGATCGTGACGGCGGTCTTCTCTTTCGGAACCCGGTTCGGATTCAGAAAACCCTTCGTGGCCGGTCTATGAGGACAATCGTTTTGATGCTGCTTATCGTGGCGCCTTCGGCGGCACAGGATAGTCCGGACGAGGGGCCATTCTCGACGATTGAGCTCCGCGCAGGCGGATCGTACAACATAAATCGAAACAACATCCACGATTACTGGCGGCCGGGCTATGGAGGCGAGCTTTCGCTGGCCACGCCCTTCTATTTCGGTATTGCCGAGGCCGGCGGCGCCTATCATCGCTACGACGTCGCCGATCCCTCCGTACCGCGCTTCGACGCCATTCTCGCGTTCGCCGGCTGGGGAATCCCCCTCTCACCTTCACCCTATGTCTCCTGGTACAACGGATTTCGCCTGGGTAACAACAGGATGACGTTCGACGTGGATACGTTCGCGGGAATTCGAACGGAGAGCGAGTTCATATTGGAGGTGAACTCAACCCTGCATCTCCGTCTCCCCCAGGGATTTGGCATCTTTGGATCCGCAAGATTTTCGCAGACCTATACCTTCATACGGTTCCGTACGATCTACGTCACGGCCGGCATCTCGTATCGAACTTCCTCCCCCCGTTGGATCAGGACGCTCCTTCAATGACGATCCTGAGATCATTCCTCTGCCTGTATGTTGTAGTGGCTTCTACGGCGGCTAGTGCTTGGGACGTCTGCCTTGAAGACATGTATACGGAGGTTCTCCGAAGCGAGGACATCGCCCGTTCGGGCGCAGTGCGGTTTACGGATCTTCTTGCGCTCTCCGACAGGTGGGTCGGCTTCAGCGTCGACGGCTATGACTGGGAAATATCTCCCAGCGGACTCGGCCTGACTCAGCACCAGCGATTTCGTGTTTTCGTGGACGACAAACCAATCCCGGTCGCCCTGCTCGGCAAGTCCAATCTCAACCTCCTGCCGTTCCACCTGCACGAAGTAGAGTGCGTAGCGATCGTCAGCGGTCCGGATGCGCGCGGACCCTATTTTTCGCCTTATGGGTCGATACGCATTTACACGAAGCATCCGGAATTCGGCGTGACGCTTCACGGGGGAGTATCGGCGGGAAATGAGATCGACGATCCCGGACCGTTCCACTACACGCCTATGGATTCACCGAATATCGATCGTCTGGGCCCGATCGGAACGGTCGATATCTCCGCAGCTTCCGGGCGTGCCTTCGCTCGCCTTTCCGGCACCGTCGACGAATTTCACGTTACGGACGACCAGGTCGACCTCCGGGCGAAACAGCTCTACGACGCGGATTTCAAACCACGGATCAATCTTGAATCTCAGGCTTTCACGGCTCGGGGCGGCGGTCAATCGGTCGTCCTTGGACGCACCACTGCGGATGACCTGCTTTTCTTCCCATCATTCGGGATGGAGATACCGTCCACGCATAACCTGGAGTTCGCCGCCGCGTCGGGATATGTAGAATACGGCCGCGCCTCGCTCGAGTATCATGGCGGCTATCTCACCCACGACCTCGATAGAAGAGGGAATGCACGGAATCTCCGGCTGGACTGGGGCGAGCGTCGAGTTCTCGGCGGCCTCGCGGCGGCCGTCAAAGAAGACTGGGGCGGGACGAGGGTTGGAGGCTCGGTCGAGTCGGTGGGCGCCCGAACGACCCAGGCCCTGTCCGACCCGATCGTGCTGATCACGCGATTGGACGCCGGTGTGACCGTGAATCTGGGACGATGGCGGCAGGCTGTTTTCGGTCAGTGGTCGCAGGCCGATGCACGTCCGGCAGCGGCGGGCCTCTATCGCGCTGCGTTCGACATCGACAGCCTCAATACCCTCGCCCTCGCGATTTCATACGGCCGTCATCTGACCGAATCCGAGGGCGGCCTCTGGATATGGGCGGGACGTGGATTCGAGCTTCCCCAGCCAGATTCGGGCGTCACTGCCGTCCTTCCCTTCGAACCCTCGCCTCGCATGTTGACGGCCGACCTGGAATGGCGCACGCGTCCTCTCCGCGAGGTGAGCGCGACGGCCCGAGCCTACTTCCGCTGGTTCGACGGCGAATACCTTCCGCTTCACGATCTCGGTTTCGATGCCGCGACCGCAGCACTCGTCGGAAACACGTCAGTCATAGGCGGAATTTCGGGCGCGATTGCAGGAGGCGGCTTCACTGTCGACTTCTCTCCGATTTCCGCGCTTCGCCAGCGCGTGACGTACAATGCGGAGTTTCCGGTTCACGGGGACCGTAACGTGACGCAGAGCTGGAATCGAATTCCCGACCAGCGCTTTATCTTTACGAGTACATATTCGCCTGTGGAGCGGTTCAGCCTATTCGCCCGATTCGACTATCGGATGGCTACGTCGTGGGCGTCCTTCGACCGAGTCGCCGTTGAATCGAGTGGGCGCTATCCGGCGGAATTTTCGGACTTCTTGCTGCTCGATGTGGCGGCGTCAAAGCGGCTGTGGAAGGACCACCTTCGAGCCACGCTCGTTGTTAGAAACCTGATGAACGAACCCGTGCGCTACCATCCCACCGGCGCCATTTTCAACATGGCCTTCCATTTTGCCGTGCAAGTCTACTTCAACTCAGAGTCGGGTCTCTAGGGGTGGGTTCTGCGAAAGAGCTTCCAATTGCCTGCGCAGATCGGCTCGAGCGGTACCGGGATATCGTGCCTGATTGGGAGTCATTTCTAGAGGCGCTGTCGCGGCCGCTGCCGCAGTGCATCTGGACCAACACGCTCCTCACGTCTCCCGACCGGCTCGCGTCTCTTCTTTCGGCTGAACAGACCAACCGCCTCGCGTGGCATCCAGGTGCTTTTAAAGGACCCGCGGGGTTCGCGCCCGGATATTCGCTTCCCTTCATTGCGGGGTGGTATCACACCCAGGAGGAGGTCTCCCTTCTGCCGGCGTTCCTCCTTGATCCGCGGCCCGGCGAGCGAATTCTCGACCTCTGCGCTGCCCCCGGCAACAAGTCCGCCCAGATTGCCGTGGCGATGGAGAATTCCGGCACCGTCGTCGCCAATGACCGGGACGGCATCCGGATGCGGGCCGTGAGGGGTATCTTTGACCGTCTTGGGATCATCAATGCGACCCTGACCGTGGCGGATGCCGTCAATTTTCCCCTTGAGGCGGGGTTGTTCGACCGTGTTCTCGCGGACGTACCCTGCACCTGCGAAGGTACCACGCGGAAGCATCCCGCGGCGCTGATCGACTCCGGCCGTGATCCGTCACTCGGAATGCACGGGCAGCAGTCGGCGATTTTGAGAAGGGCGGTCCAGCTCTGCCGCCCCGGCGGCTGCATCGTGTACGCGACCTGTACCTATGCGCCGGAAGAGAATGAGATGGTGGTCGACCGCATCCTCGCCGAATCCGGCGGCGATCTTTCGCTCCTCCCCGCACGCCTCCCGGGATTTGTGAGCTCACCCGGACTTACTTCCTGGTGTGGCCGCGAGTTAGAGTCATCTCTTTCGAACGCGATGCGAGTATGGCCGCACCAGAACGACACGGGAGGCTTCTTTGTGGCGGTGTTCCTCAGGGGCGGCGACGGTCCTGTAGGCGGCGATGTCGTGGCGCCTGGTCCGGAAGCAGAAACGTGGATCGGGATGCTTGTCGACCGATTCGGCATCGAACCTGCCGTATTCAAATCGATGGCTCTTCTACGTCCGAGCAACAAATACGTGACCGTCACGTCGCGCGACCACCGAACCGTCCACCGGCCGGATCCTGTGACGGTCGGCATGCCGCTGATTCGTTCCGCTCTAAAATATCCGAAGCTCACCACGCCTGGTGCCCGCCTTCTAGGCCGCGATGCCCGCCGGAATGTAATTGATGTCACGCGTTCCCAGGCCGATAGGTATCTGGCGCGCGAGAACTTCGAGCCGTGGCCGGAGCAGCGTGAACGGCTGACGGATACAGGCTATGTCATCGTGATGCTGCAGGAGATCGCCCTCGGCGTCGGCATCTTCCACGCCGAGGAAAACCGTGTAAGCAGCATGTTTCCGATGGAGCTTTCGCGCGGGATTCGGGCTGAGTGATCGCCGCGTTGTCTACATTGACCGAATGGGCTATCCACGAGCGTCGTCACAAGAGAGGAAGACGTCATGTCCGAGCCAGATGCGCCTCAGGTCGAGTGCGAGCAACACCATGCATCACTATCTGTTGCCGACGTCCGTGCAGCCGTTGAGTTCTACACAACGCGACTCGGCTTCTGGGAAGCTTTCACCTGGGGTGATCCGCCGACTATGGCCGGCGTGAATATCGACCACGTCCAGATCTTCCTGGGGAAGGGTACGCCGGCTCCCCAAGGATGCTCGGTGTACTTCGTTATTGGCGATGCGGACGAGCTCCATGAATTCCATCGCTCCAACAAAGTCGAAATCGTCGAGGCGCCAACAGACCGCCCGTGGGGCTTCCGCGACTACACGGTCCGGGACCTCGACGGTTACGCGCTCACCTTCGGCCATCGCCTCCACGAAACGGAGCCGCCGCTCGAGATCGACCGTGTGGAGGTTCCGGTTCGGCTTGAGCGGCGTCTCGCTGCTGTATTGTCGGACCTGGCTTCACGGAAGCGGATGAGCCTGAGCAGCTGCCTCGAGGAAACGCTCCTGCACACGTTCGAGCCCCTTGGCGACGGAGTGGCCAGCCCCCACACCAGGGGCGATCTACGCTACATCCAGGAGCTCAAGCGGAAGCACGGGCTTGACTATGATTGTCACGCGAGCTATCGATTCGTCGAGCGCGAGGAAATGTCGTCACCCCAGAGCGCCTCGGGGAACCCGTAGATTATCGCCTCCTCACTACTCTTTCTCGAACTTCACCGTCTTCATCGTCATCACTTCCTTATGAGGCGGTTCCGGCTGACGGACTATGAAGTATACATCATGACTACCCCTCACCGGGTTGTCCATTTCGGCTCGCGTAAGGGCATCCTCGCCGAGCACATACTGCGCCCGACCGATAACGGGGCCCGCGTAGGAGTCGATGCGGACTTCGATCTCGCCCGGGACGCCCCAGGCATCATATCCGAAGGTGAATCCGGCAATACCTGTGAGGTCGACATCTCTCAGCATCACATGCGACTTGTGCTTGCCGCCCGAGAGGCTGTTGCCCCAGCGCGGAAATCCGGTGTGCTCGTCGGCGTAGACGGCCTGAACTGTTGCCGGACGGAGGGTAATGACTTTTTCAACCGTGAGGGGGCCGGCGCCGGGGGCGGCGCGGTCCGTGTACCGGGCGCGGAGGACGTACCGGCCGAGCGGCTCGTCTTCGGAATGCTCTTCTAGCGTCAGACTTCCCTCCGACGGCAGAGGTGCAAAACCGCGCGTGGTATCGGTCAACGAGAAGACGTAGCGGACGATCTCTTCCGCCTCCTGCTGTGTCAACTGCGGATGGGCGCTCATCGCTACTTCCCCCCAGTTGCCGCCGCCGCCTCCGACGATCTTTCCGGCGAGCATCGCGATCGCCCCGTCCTGAGTCTTGTAGCGCTCGGCTATCTGCGTGAACGACGGGCCGGCGGATACGGCATCCACTGTATGGCAGGCCTTGCAATCGCTGCCGGCAATCAGAGTCTCCCCCCAGGCGCGGGTGGTCGCAGGCAACAGGCGATCGCCGCCCACTTCCCGCTGATCGGGCTGCCTGAAGTACGCGTACTCGACGACGATGTCCGACGGATCGACGTCCCCGTCCTCGGCATCGGCGACGGTGACGCTGTAGTCGAAGGGCTCGCCCTCCCAGAAAAACGACTTGTTCTGCGGCGTTTCGATCGCGACCTCCGGCGCCTCGTTGCCGACGCGGACGAGCAACGTATCGCTCCCCCATTCGCCGGCACGATCCCTCACACGAAAAACGGCGTTGTAGCTGCCGGGCTCGGTGTAGACGTGTCTGGCGTTCGAACTCGTGGCGGCCACATTGTTGCCGTCGAAGAGCCACTCGTAGCTCATGGTATCGTCTTCGTCCGGGTCCCGGCCGTTCCCGGCGAACGACACCTCGAGCGGAGCCGCTCCCGCAACCTCTCGAATCACCTTCGCGTGGTAGCGCCGGTCCGACGTGACCCACGAACGCGCCTGGGCCAGCGAGTCGGCCCGGGCATCCCGAATGCGAGCAGTGGCCAGGGGTGGGCGGTTACCTGCGTTGTAGGTGATCTTCACCAGGCGGGCGTCCTCGTTATTGACGCCATAAACAGAGCCGTACTCGAGCATGTACATGGCGCCGTCCGGACCGAACGCGAGATCGATCGGCCTCCGAAAGTCGCCGTTCGACGCCATGAAGGGCTCGTTGGAGCGGTAGTTGTCGTTCTCGTCCACTCG
>DATKEJ010000425.1:0-15622 GCA_035512315.1 Rhodothermales bacterium
CGACGGCGACTTCATCCTTGTCCTGGATGGCGATGAGTACATCGAGCACGAGAACGAGTGGCAGCGTCTCCGAAAAAGCTTGCGCGAAACGGATGTCGTGGCCATTCAGTTCTCGGTCAAAAACCTGATGCCTGACGATCAGATCATGGCAGCGGACCGCATGTGGCAGACCCGTGTGATAAGAAATCACCCGCGAATTCGCTACACCGGCCGCGTCCATAATCAGATAGACGACGCCGTCAGAGAATACCAGGTCGCCACCGGCATGCGTGTTGTCCGGGTGGATTGTGAAGTCGTTCACACCGGCTACGCGCTTAATCCCGAGCAGATGAAGTCGAAGTATGCACCGAGGCTCGACCTTCTTCGGTATGAGTACGAGAATCCTCGCTCCGTAATGCTGCAAGCCTACTACGGATATCAGCTTGGAGTCGCGTACTACGTGATGCAGATGTTCGAAGAGGCGGCGGTGGTATTCAACGAACTCGACTACGAGCTCCTGACGCCTCAGAATGCATTCTACACGCATCTTCTGGCTGCGCAGACCGCTTTGAAGCTGAAGAACGGCCCGATGGCGCTCGTGCATTGCAACAGTATGCTGTCGATTGACCAGAGTGAGCCCGTAGCATTCTACACGACAGGCCTGGCTCTCCTCATGTCGAGGAAGGCGGGCGACGGTATGCTCATGTTGCTGGAGGCCTACAACGTGAACGATGGGGCAAGTGGAACCATCCGATTTCTCCTTAATCCGGCACAGGTACTATTTACTCTTGCGCGTATCTGTGGTCAGATCGGACTGAAAGATCATCAGCGGATCTTCTCGGCATTATACGAGAAGGGCACTTTCGACTCGCAGGCAGTGAAGTCCCTGATCGGTTCGCTGAAGACGAACATCGTGCTGGCCGAGTTTGAGGTTGCCCATGCATGATTGATCATCGCTCAGAATCGAGCCCACATAATAAAACACAAGCGGCCCTCGCGTAAGCGAGAGCCGCTGTGGGGCAGCTTGACCAGAGCCGCCCGGCCCAACTGGAACCATGATCGCCAGAACCGTTCCCTCAGTCAGGGCCTTTTATGTGGGGCTCAGGGACTTGCGCAGCTTAACGGACGGCTAGCTCCGACGTTTGCTCGAAAGGGCTGCCACCGGGCGGCTGCGTAAGTCCTCCGACCTTGTTCTTTAGAATAGTTGCAACACCGACTGCGGGCCCGTATTCGCCTGCGCAAGCGCAGCGGTACCGGTTTGCTGGAGGATCTGGAGCTTAAGAATCTCCATCTGCTCCTTCGCGAAATCGGCATCTTCGATGCGGCTCCGTGCGGCCTCGTAGTTGACCATCGAGGTCTGCAGGTTCTCCTGTTTGAAGGAGAGCCGCTTCTGGCTGTCACCGATCGATGCGTTTCGGCTCGAGATCGTCGCGATCGCCGTGTCAATGAGTGCCAGGGTGGCACCCGCCGATGCGGACGACGCCACGACCAGGCTGCTCGTCGCCACTCCCAGGCCGGCGACGCTTGCGCTGGTGATCGTCGTCGCGAACGTGTCGCCGTTTTCAGCATTGACCTGGAAGGTCAGGCTGACATCCGTAGTGGCGAACAGCGCCGTACCGTTGTACGTCGTGTCGGAGAGGATATCTCCGATTTCAGCCGAGAGTGCATCCAGTTCGTTCTTGATGGCGGTGCGCTCCGTGCTGCCCATCGTGTCGTTGGCGGCCTGGACCGTCTTCTCCTTCATGCTCTGAAGGATGTCCATGATCGAGTTCAAACCACCTTCGGCCACGGTGAGCATCGACTTTGCATCGCCGATGTTCTGCAGGGCTTTTGCCTGGCCGCGTACCCGCGCCTCAAGCTTCTTGGCAATCGTGTAACCGGCCGAATCGTCTTCGGCCCGGTTAAGCTGACTGCCCGTTGCGAGGCGCAGCTGTCGAATGCCGAGCTGCGAATTCGTACGCTGCAGGGCATTTAGCGAGCTGATCGCCTGCAGGTTCGTGTTGATGCGTGTCATTCCAGACATGACAGTTCTCCGTCGTGTTTTGTGGTGTTACTCTTAGCGTTGGCGAGGAGGTGGACCTCTCTTATTGATCCTCCATCCTCGCAACTGCTAGAAGAGCTGCAGGATGGATTGTGGACCTACGTTCGCCTGTGCGAGAGAGGCCGTGCCCGTCTGCTGAAGAATCTGGAGCTTCAGAATTTCCATCTGCTCCTTCGCGAAATCGGCGTCTTCAATTCTGCTCCGTGCGGCCTCGTAGTTGACCATCGAGGTCTGCAGGTTCTCCTGTTTGAAGGAGAGCCGCTTCTGGCTGTCGCCAATGGAAGCAAGACGTGTTGATACCGTATTGATGGCTCCGTCGATGTAGGCGAGCGTTGTACCTGCCGTGCCTGCCGACGTCACTACGAGGTCGGCGACAGCGACGCTCATGCCGGATACTCCAGCGACACCGATGGTCGCGATAGCGGCCGCAAAAGTATCGCCGTTTTCAGCATTTACCTGAAAGGTGAAGCTCGTTCCGGTGTTCGAGAAAAGACTCGTGCCGTTGAACGTCGTTCCTTCCAGGATTTCGCCAATCTCCGCCGAGAGTGCATCCAGTTCGTTCTTGATGGCGGTGCGCTCCGTGCTGCCCATCGTGTCGTTGGCGGCCTGGACCGTCTTCTCCTTCATGCTCTGAAGGATGTCCATGATCGAGTTGAGGCTGCCTTCGGCCACGGTTAGCATCGACTTTGCGTCGCCGATGTTCTGCAGGGCTTTTGCCTGGCCGCGCACCCGCGCCTCAAGCTTCTTGGCAATCGTGTAACCGGCCGAATCGTCTTCGGCGCGGTTGATCTGACTGCCCGTTGCGAGGCGCAGCTGTCGAAGGCCGAGCTGCGAATTCGTACGCTGCAGGGCATTCAGCGAGCTGATCGCCTGCAGGTTCGTGTTGATCCGGGTAATATCTCCGGTTGACATGATTCCCTCTGAGGGTTTGTTATTTTGTTCCGGCTTGAGGACTTGAATCCTCACAAGAGGGTATCGTCACGCCTATAAACGACTTAATCCGAAATTGCAAATATATTTGGCAACTCGGTACGTTTTTTGACACAAAAAAGGCCCACCATTTTCAAAGACTACCGGTTGCGAATTTCGAGCTTCAATAAGAAGTGCTCGGAACGCTCAACCCGCAGTTCATGAAAGCGGGGGCCTTTTTGTAATTGGGCGGCTGACCAGAGCCGCCCGGCCCACTGGAACCAATCTGCCAGAACCGTTCCCTCTGCGTGGGCCTGTATTGGCGCCTTACGGGGCGCGAGTCTAGATTCTTTGGAACAGCAAGAGGATCGACTGCGGTCCCAGGTTTGCCTGCGCGAGAGCCGCCATACCCGTCTGCTGCAGAATCTGGAGCTTCAGGATTTCCATCTGCTCCTTCGCAAAATCGGCATCTTCGATGCGGCTCCTTGCGGCCTCGTAGTTGATGATGGAGGTCTGAAGGTTTTCCTGTTTGAAGCTAAGCCTTTTCTGGCTGTCGCCGACCGCAGCAAGCCGAGAAGATATCGTCTCAATGGCGGTGTCGATGCGTGCGAGGGTCTCGCCGGATGTCGTCGCGTTCGTCACGACGAGATCGCCGTCCGTAACGCTCATTCCGCTCACGCCGACACCCACGGTAGCGATCGAGGCGACGAAGGTGTCTCCGTTTTCGGCATTTACCTGGAATGTGAAGGAGGTCCCCACACTCGAAAACAGGCTCGTTCCGTTGAACGTCGTAGCTCCGAGGATGTCGGTTATTTCGGCGGACAGCGCATCGAGCTCGCTTTCAATCGCGTCGCGCTCGGTCGTCCCCATCGTATCGTTAGCGGCCTGAATCGTCTTCTCCTTCATCGTCTGAAGGATGTCCATTATGGAATTCAGGCTGCCTTCGGCCACGGTGAGCATCGACTTCGCGTCACCGATGTTCTGCAGTGCCTTCTCCTGTCCTCGAACTCGTGCCTGGAGTTTCTTAGCTATCGTGTAGCCGGCCGAGTCGTCCTCGGCGCGATTGATCTGCTTTCCTGTCGCCAGCCGTAGCTGACGAATACCAAGCATCGAGTTCGTGCGACGCAGAGCGTTCAGCGAGCCGATCGCTTGCAGGTTTGTCCGTATCCGGTAGAGGTCTCCGAATGACATGGTGGTCCTCCTACTTTGTAGGTACTTGTTCTTTGTTCCGTCTAATCAAAGCGCGGAACGATAGGGGACCGTCAAGCTCCTGCGGGCGGCTCGCTGAGCCACTGCCACTGTTTAGAATAGCTGCAGTATGGATTGTGGACCGACGTTCGCCTGGGCGAGAGCGGCCGTACCCGTCTGCTGCAGGATCTGGAGCTTGAGTATCTCCATCTGTTCCTTTGCAAAATCTGCGTCCTGAATTCGGCTCCGCGCGGCCTCGTAGTTGACCATCGAGGTCTGCAAGTTATCCTGCTTGAAGCTGAGCCGCTTCTGGCTGTCTCCGATGGCTGCGAGGGCGGACGACACCGTGTTGATCGCCGTATCGATGCGCGAGAGTGTGGCTCCGGCCGTCGACGCTCCTGTCACCAGGAGGTCGCCGGTATCTACGCTCATTCCCGTGACGCCGACGGCCATGCTGTTAACCGTGGCCGTGAAGGTGTCGCCGTTCTCGGCATTGACCTGGTAGATGAAGCTAGTCCCGGCGCTCGAGAAAAGACTCGTGCCGTTGAACGTAGTATCGCCCAGGATCTCGCCGATTTCGGCGGAGAGCGCATCCAGCTCATTTTTGATGGCGTCACGCTCCGTGGTGCCCATCGTATCGTTCGCGGCCTGGATCGTCTTCTCCTTCATGCTCTGAAGAATGTCCATGACCGAGTTCAGGCTGCCTTCGCCAACCGTGAGCATCGACTTTGCATCGCCGATGTTCTGGAGGGCCTTGGCCTGTCCGCGCACGCGAGCTTCGAGTTTCTTGGCAATCGTGTATCCTGCCGAATCGTCTTCGGCGCGGTTAATCTGACTGCCCGTAGCGAGGCGAAGCTGGCGAATCCCCAGATGGGAGTTCGTTCGCTGAAGCGCGTTCAGCGAGCTCAACGCCTGCAAATTTGTGTTAATACGCATGGTTCCGTGAGGGTTTGGTGATGTTCAGGTTCTGGCAATGTTGTCAGTTTTGCTCTTGCGAGCGATGGTCAATTGTGAAGAGTATCGGAGCGTCAACCCGTCACTTAAGCGGGGAGTGCGAGAAATCGTAAACTGAGGGGGATCGACCCCTGCTCGACCTGCACCTCCCTCCCGATGTGTTTCCACACACAATTTGGCGGGCGCCTGCTCGATCGGTAAGAAATCGTGAGCGCGGAGAACGAGACTAGCTCGCGAACCGCGTCTGCGTACGCGCTGGAAAGGATGCTGCCGAAGTGAGGGCTTGCCGCACCTTTGCGGCGAGAAGATCTTCCCGAAAAGGCATCACGACGTAATTGTCGATTCCGCACTTCACCGCGTTAAACACGTCGGCGTACGTGCTCTTCTGCGAGATCATGATCATTGGCACGTGTCCAAAGGAATCGCTCATTCGCACGCGGAGCGCGAAGCGGAGCCCCGACATGTCGGAAAGATCCAGGCCGATAATGACAAGGTCGGGCACACTACGAGCCAGTTGATCCAGTGCCACGCGGCCGCTGTCTGCCTGAAACAGGTTCGAAAAGCCCGAGTGAATGAGCGAATTGCAGATCAGACGTCGAATGAGGGGAGAGTTTTCTACGACAAGAATTTTCATAAGAAGCCGTTCTCGTCGTCAGGGTTTGAGTTTCCAGAATTGAGCCTTCGGTGGGATCTCGTCCATGTCGATGATACGGCCCGAATTGGAGGTCAGGTGGTCGACATACTCGTCCAGATGCTCCTGTTGCATCAGCAGGTCTTCGACGATCGCCTGCGGATCCCGCTTGCCGGGAAGATCCCGTGCCGCGAGCTCCCACCAGATCGGGTCGTCGGAAAGAGCATCCGCCTGCAGGATCTCACTGACTTCATAGCCCATTGCTTTCGCGGCCATGTTGGCAGCCGCGGTGGCCACGATGAGACCGTCCGTATCAGAATCACCTGTCCCTTCGAAAGGCCGATGATGCTGCCGGATCACATTTACGAGCATGTCCGGGAAGTTCAGCTTCCTGGCTGTGAATTCTCCGGCTTCCGCATGGTCGCACCCGAAAAGGAGCTGCTCCAGATCCCTTTCATCGCCGTCGATTTGAGTCTCAAATGTCTTGCGATCGTATAGCTCCGGCGCCTCCTTCGGAAAATTGTAAACGAGGATGATCTTACCGAAGTCGTGCAGGAGACCGGACGTGAAAGAGACGCCGATTCGGGACGAAGACCGTCGATTGCCGTGCTCGCGCGGCGTCCCCTCCATGAGATGTCGGGTGAGGAAGGCCGTAGCAATGCTGTGCCTCACGAGTCGATGGAAGCACGCTCCGGTCGGTCCCTCCAGGATGGACCGCAGCTTGAGCATGTGCATGCCGATAACGATGCCCGCCACAGCCACCGGTCCAAGCATTACGACCGCCCGGTCCGCGCTGTTTATCGTGTGTCGAAGGCCGTAGTACGCGGAGTTGACGGTGTGAAGCAGGCGTGCAACGACGATGGGGTCGCGCTGCACCATCTCGGTCACGGGGCCGACCTCCATCTTGTCGGGACGGTCGATCAGCTCAAGCGCGTCGATGAGAGTTTGGGGAAGCGGCGGACATCGCAGCTCCAGGTTGCGAAGTGTTCGCCGCGTCGACTCATCCCTGGCTTCAAACCGGTGCATAGCGGTTGTTTTTCACAACGTCCAACCTGTCGTCGCCTCAGACGGCAAGTCGAAGGGCTCCCTGTTCCATCAATCTCCGCGCCTCCTGAAGTTCACCTTCGCGGATGCAGAGTCCTACCATTCGTCGCCGAAGAAGCTCGCTGCCCGGCTGCATGTTGAAGATCAGGCGATACAGAGCGAGCGCCTCCTTATGCCAACCCTGCTGGACGAGAGTCTGAAGAAGGATGTCGGCACGTTCGGGTGCGCTCCCGACGATGAGGTTGCGTGCCGCTTCGGCCGCATCATCCGGCCGTTCGCGGTAGAGAGCCAGACGAAGCCAGTCCTCCTGGAGGAACGACGGCATCGTTCTGACGCCCTTCGGATATGCTTTCGTGGTAAGGTCGGCTGCGGAATCCCAATCCCGCGTCATCCAGGCGCACGCCGCCCTCAACAGATGCTGATCCGTCTCGGAGAGCGGCTCGTCCCATGCCGAAACGGACGTCGGCAACTCGATGGTTTCCAGCAGACGACACGCTGTCTCGTAATCCTTCTCGGCGACGTAGAGGTCAAGGAGCACACGGTGGGCCATCCACTGCCGCTTGCATAGCGCAAGCGATTCGAACGCAAGCTGTTTCGCGATTCCGGCCACGCCGTTTTCCGCCTCCGCCGTGGCGATCGCGGCAAGGAGAGCGGCGCGGGCGTCGTCGGTGAGTTCATCCTCTCGAAGCGATTTGTATCCGCGGCGCAGGGCCAGTCGCGATTTCTCGGTCCGAAGTGCCGCCCAGATCGGACGGAGGGGAACCGGCAATGCGTCGGAGGCAGCGAATTGTAATCGCGGCGGCTTGTAATTGGCGAGGTAAGAGGTATTCAATGTGTCAGGCATGGCGCCTTACCGGTTGGGTGCAGTGGTGGGTATGTTATCAGCGCAGGTAATCCAGCAGAGTCGTGTTGATCACGGCGGCGGCAACACGGACCGCCGCCTCGAGGCCGACCTGGGCCTGTTGAAATTTGCTCAGCGCCTCGGCGAAATCGAGGTCTTCCAGCTCAGATCGCCGCGATTCAACAATAACGGAAACATCGCGAAGCTGCTGATCGGCCAGGTCAAGTCGGTTGGCCATGCTTCCCGCCTCGCCGCCGAGATCGATTACGTGATCGCGTGAAACCGCCACCTCGCCGATCGCCGTGTCGATATCGGCGGGTACGCCGGACCGGATCGCATCGATGAGGTTTTGAACGGCCTCCGTGATCGTATAGCCCTGGCCGGTATCGTGGATGCGTTGACCGTCGACATTGATATTCATTGTCAGGTCGCGCCCGATGTGCCGCTCGCGAGAGCCGTTGTTTCCGTCGTAGCTCACGACTCCGGCAGCCTGGACGAACGGCTTCACCGTGGTTCTCGAGCCGGCAAAGATGTACTCGTCGCCGGCACGCGTGTTGAGCACGTCGAGCATATTCTCGAGAATGGCTTCGAGCTTCGTTGCTTCAGCTTCGCGATCACCGTCGGAATAGGTGGCGTTGTTGGATCGGACGCCCCGCTCATATGCCTCGGTAAAGAGGTCGGAGAGCTTGTCCAGGCCTTCCTGCGTGTGATCGACCCAGGTCTGGGAGGAGCCTATCGACCGCATATATTGAGAGTACCGGTTGTGCAATAATTCCATCTGTCTGGCCTCGGTAAAGGCTGATGGGTCGTCGGACGGTCTCTGAATCCGCGCTCCCGAGCTCAACTGCTCCTGGAGGCGGGCCAGCTCCAACTGACGTGCCTGAACGGCATGGTCTGAGAAGGCAGTATAGAGGCTGCGTTCGCGGGCGAGATTGATTGAAGGCATCGTTTCAGGTCTCCGGGAAGATCAGGCGGCGTTTCGCAGTGCTTACAGACTCAAGAGTGTATCCATCATCTCCTCTGCGGCATTCAAGACGCGTGCGGCGGCCGCAAAGGACTGTTGATACTGGATCAGCAAGGTCATCTCTTCTTCAATAGCCACTCCGGATATGCCTCGGGCCATCGCCTGCACGTGACTCGCAAGCGAAGCATGACTTTCATACAGGTTGGAGGCCCGTTCGGCGGTCGCACCGATTCCGGAGAGGAGATTGATCGCGAAGGTCTCGATGGACTCGGAATTACCGCTGAGCAGTTTGCTTTCGCGGAGGGCAAGGATGGCGTTCGCGATGTCGCTGTCGTTCACGCCGAGGCTGGTATCGCCGGCAGCCGCCGCAATGGCACGGCTGTCCGCCTGGACTTCGTCCGACAGGCGAATCGTCGACGCCTCGATACCCAGCTCGGGCGGACCGGCCGAATAGTTGAAAAAATTGACGTTCGTAGAGCCGTCCAGGCCGAAGCCGGTGCGGTGGAGGGCGTTAACCTCCTTCACGAGCGTCTCGGCAATCGTATTTAGCGAATCCCGAGTATCGGGCAGCGAAGTCGTTAGGGTTCGGAGCCAGCCGACAAGTCTCCCACCCCCTTCGGAGGGTACCTTCATCTCAACGGGCGTTCCCGCGATCAAGATTTTTGGCGAAGCACCCGACGTATCCAGGCTGAGCGTTCGAGCGGTGTCTCCGTCCACGACCGACATGCCGTCAAGCGTCAGGGAATAGGTGCCGTCCGGTTGTTCGTTGATCCTGAAGTTGCCGAACTCCGAGAGCTTTCCGACCAGGACGTCGCGTCGATCCTCTGCGGAAAGATTCGGTGAGCCGACGTTGTTTCCGGACTTCACCGCCACATTGAGCTCGGCCACTTCGGCCAGCAGCTTGTTCACGTCGCTCACGCCGCCCGTAATCGCCCGTTCGGTCTCCTCCGTCAGATGCTGGACGTCCTCGGCCATGCGATTTAGCGTGCCGGCGAGCGACGCCGCTCGGGACCGCAGGGCGAGGCGCACTCCGTTGTCTGCCGGATTGTCGGCCAGATCGCTCCAGCCGTTCCAGAATTCATCGAGCTGGTTGGAGAGTGAGCCCTCGGTCTGCGTCGTGAAAATACTCTGAAGAGCAAGCGTGATACGATGCTCTTCCTCGGAGGCGCCCATCCAGCCGTTCGCGTGCCAGCCGGAGCGGGAGAGGAGCGCATCGCGGAGCCGCTCATAGACGGCTACATTGACGCCCGACCCATTAGCGGTCTTCCCGAAGGGACGGTTCATCAACCCGCGTGTGCTGACATTATCCGACTCGAGCGTGATCCGACGCCGGGAATAGCCTTCGCTGTTGGCGTTCGCCACGTTCTGGCCGATCGTATTCATCGCGGCATCGAATGCCTGGAACGATCGGCGGGAGATATTTAGAAGCTGATTGATACTCATCAACCCACCCTGTTAAGGAGCGAGCGCGTGCCGGCTGATTCGACCGTGCCGCCTTTCGCCGTGTAATGCCGGCCACCGGCCGGTTGATCGATTCCTTGAATCGCCTGGAGGAGCTCGCGGCTGAGGTGGACAGCGTACTGCAGTGCAAATTCAAGATCGCGGCAACGCCCCTGTGTGAACTTCGCCTGTTGCTTGATCTTCGCCACGAGCTTCGTAATCTGTGACGCGATTTGACGCGTCTCGGGACTCTGCGCCAGCCGTACGGCAAGCTCGCCGACCGTCGCCGGGTCACCCTCCATGCGCAGCACGCGCCCAAGAAGGCGCAGCTGGCGGTCCCTGGCCTGTTTGAGTCGCGCGAGCACGATTACTTCTTCGTTCGTGTCGTGCGTCGTATTCTCAATCAGCTTGTTGCTGCGGCGGCGAATCGCCTCAATCTGCAGGTCGAAATGGCCGTAAAGCCGCACTAGACACTCCATCTCCTGCTGTAGCGTCTCGAGCAGAGATGTGGCCATGGTGACTGGGCCGTTCTGCAAATCCGTGACGGTGCTATTCATTGTTGTTCTCCGTTGTCGGGTTCACGTCGGATATCCCTTCCTGCCCGGCTTCCTGGCGCTTCCACTGCTTGATGAGCAGCTCTGAGATACCAAGCTTTCCGGTATCCGTGAGCTGCTTTGCAAGCTCCGTCGTCAGGACGTCGCTCTGCATTTCGCTGTAAGCGCCCATCCACTGCGGCGCATCATCACCGGTGAGGTTGTTGTCGAAAATTCCTTTCGTCATCTCGCGCACCATCTGCTTCACGAGCACTTCCTCAAACTGCCGGGCAGCTTCTTCGGGTGTACGGGGTCTCGGTTCTTCCCGTGGAAGTCCTGCTACCCCTCTCGGTATGTCTATTCCGTCTAAACGCATCTTCCGCCTCTAAAGGATTATCAGCTCTCCCTGCAATGCTCCGGCGCGGTCGATGGCCTGAAAAATGGCTATCACGTCGCGAGCGGTGAGGCCCAGGTCGTTCAGGGCCGTGGCGAGCTGGCTGACATTCGTGTTGGAGGGGAGTACGACGGACCGCGTCGTCTCCTCCTCGATGCTTGCCGACCCGACCGTTCCGGAAACTGTTTGACCGGCAGAGAGGGGGGCAGGCTGTGAGACGTAGGGGTCCTCCTGCGTCGAAATCACGATACTTCCGTAGGTCACCATGACCTCGTTCAAGCGAACTGATCCGCCCGCAACGATCGTCCCCGTTCGCTCGTTGATCACGACACGTGCGGGCACGTCGACGTCAATCTCGAGATCCTCCATCGAGGCCAGGAATCCGTTCGGGCCGGAAGCGACTCCGGTGATGTCGACGGAGATCTTTCCGGCATGGTTTACGGTCGCACTTGCGCCCGGAAGCTGCTGATTGATGACTTCTGAAATGCGCTGTGCATTCGTAAAGTCCGGCCTCTTCAGCACGAGCCCAAGCTGCGTCGATGCCGTAAGCTGAGGATCGAGACCGCCGGTGACCAGGGCTCCGTTCGGTATGCGTCCCGTATTGGAATGGTTCACACGAACGCTGGAGCCGAGGCTCGAAGCGAGGATGGCGCCGGTTGATATCGGCCCCTGTCCCATCGCATGAACTTCGTTCGTTAGCGTATTTATGAGCGGCGTCTGGAGAAGGACGCCCCCGGAGAGCGACCGTGCATCTCCAAGAGCAGAAACTGTGACGTCAAGCGTGCTCCCCTGGCCGTTAAAGGCCGTCATGGTCGCGCTTACCATCACCGCCGCCGCGTTGCGGGAGGCGAGGAGCTCCGGGCTGACGTTCACGCCGAAACGCCGGAGCATGTTAGCGATGCTCTGAACCGTATACGGCGCACCGCGCACGCCGCGAGCGCGATCTCCCGTGCGGTCTAATCCAACGACGAGGCCATATCCCATGAGCTGAACCGGGGCAGCGCCCTCGAGAAGGACAAGGTCTTTCAGCCGCGCGGATCCCGCGTCCTGCGCGCCGGCGGTGCCGACCACCATCATGCAGCAAAAGAGTGTAAGGAGGTTGAGTCGCGCTTTCATTAGAACTCGTCTAGTTGGATCCGACAGCAATGGCGGCCACAATCACGGCAACTACTCCGATGCGGGTGAGGAGGGCCGGCTTGAAGAACTTTCGATGCATCCCGCCTCGCCGGTACTCGATGTCGGCGTCGGCGATGTCGGGGGAGAGGACCGTGTTGTTTGCGCGAACGTCGAACGGCCGCACGACGCCGGAAATGCGAAGCAGGTGGGACTCGCCGTTGACGTTAAGCTTTCGCTCCCCCTCGACGACCAGATTCCCGGCAGGATCGACTTCGATCACACGAGCAGTGATCGTCCCGCTCAACAGATCCCGTTGAGACGAGCTGTTCTGGTTGCGTGCCTGCTTGTTCATCTGCGCGTCGACAGCGAATATCCCGGACAGGCTCCCTCCGTGGGTCTCCGCTGCGGCTGTGAGAGAGCCGTCGGACTGGTTTGCCCAGTTGCTTTCCCGCTGCGCCGTCGTGCGCTCCACCAGCACCACGGTTAGCAGATCCCCCTGCCGGGCGGCCTTCGGATCCGCAAATACGGAAAGCTGTGCCTGTGCCGGCATCGAGTAGATGATGCAGGCGAGAAGAATCACATAGCGCATATTGATCTCATTCAGAGAGTTGAAATCCAGTCGGCCTTGCCCGGGGCCGTAAGGCGCGCCCTGTACATAGACCGCGTGTCGTCGCTGTAAATCCGGATGACGTCACCGACAGCTCCGGATTCGCGCGCCTTGCATGTCAGCCGCAGCTGAACCAGCCCCCGCCGGTAGTTCAGAGTTACGTGGTCTCCCGTCTGCGCTGCGTGGGGCGGACGGACGTCGCCGGTTCTGATCGCCTCGCCTGATCGAATTGGACGTCGGGCGATTAGTTCGTCCGTTGAGGCAAACTCCGCCCACGGCAGCGGATCACCCCGGAAGGAGGTCACATCCATCCAGGCCGCGCCGGCGTCGGAAGTAGCAATCGTTTCGCCCTCCATGATGTCGCGCAGGACGACGCTGATCGAATCAAAATGGGACACGAACAGGAGCGCCCAGCCGGCATCCGACCAGGCGCCGTTGCCGTCGGCTTCCAATTCAACGTGCGTTCGGCCTCGTGGCACACCCTCGAACCTGCCTGCCTTAATTTTGAGATTCGCATGCGCCGGCGCCGTGCCGCTGACGCGCGTGACCTCCATGCGGAGGCGCTGCGAGTGCTCGGGAAAGGCATTCGCGAAAAATCTCTCGGCTGCCGCCTGAACCGTTTCGGCCGATATGGCGACGCTGGTGGTAGTACCTGCTTTGCCGCCCGCGGCGACCTCCTCGTTCTCCGCCGCATCCGTGACATTCCGGGATGCGAACGAATCGGCTTGCACGATGGCAGCAGCAGATCCCGGCGCCATGGCCAGCGCCAGTCCCGACACGATGGATAGAATCCGAAGGAGCAGCGTCACGTAGAGGATTATCGTTTGAGGTTGTTGGCGATCTGAAGCATTTCCTCGCTTGTCGTCACCATCTTCGAGTTGATCTCGTAGGCGCGTTGGGCGGAAATCAATCCGACCATCTCCTGGACGACGTCGACGTTCGATACCTCGATGTAGCCCTGGCGGAGCACGCCGATGCCGTCCTGTCCCGGCGTGCCGATAGTAGGCTCACCGCTGGCATCCGTCTGCTGGTAGAGGTTGCCGCCCATGGCGTTCAGGCCTGCAGGGTTCATAAACCTCGCCAGCTCGATCTGACCGATTTCGACAAGGTTGGGATCGCCATCGAGCCTGACGGCGAGAAGGCCATCCTGGCTGATGTGGATGTTGGAAGCGTCAGGGGGGATGGTAAGATCCGGCTCGAGAGGAAGACCGGTCTGGGAGACCAGGTTGCCGTCGGCAGAAATGGTGAGTGCACCGTCCCGTGTATAGGCGACCTGCCCATTCGGGAGCCGCACCTGGAGAAAGCCCTCCCCGTTGATTGCGAGGTCGAATGTATTGCCGGTATGTTCGAGGCTTCCCTGCGTGAAATTCCGCATGGTGGCAACGGGGGCTGCTCCGTGGCCGATCTGGAGGGATGCGGGCCGCGCGGCTGTCTGCGCTTCCGCCTGTCCCTGGGCCTGCACCGTCTGATAGAGGAGATCCTGGAAGATGACAGTGGATCGTTTGTAGGCGGTCGTATTGGCGTTCGCGAGGTTATGTGCGATGTTGTCGACGCCGGTCTGCTGGGCGCTCATTCCCAGGGCGGCTGTTCGTAAGGCTCGTAGCATGGATGCGCTGGCGTTTTATGAAAAAAGTTGAGGTGAGCGGCTCACGAAGGTGGGTCAGAACTTGCCCAGCTCTCGAGTGACGCTTCCAAGAATCTGGTCGGTTGATTGCAGGAGCTTCTGCTGTGTCTCGAACAGCCTGAAGTGGGTGATCATCTCGCTCATCTCCGAGAGCGGATTGACGTTGCTCGTTTCGAGATGGCCCTGAATCATCGTCGGATGCTCTACGTCTACGGGCTCCGATCCTGGTACCGTAAACGCGGCGTTATCGAGACGCTGAAGGCTCATGGCGTCCTCAAATCGAACGAGCCGGATACGCCCAATTGCATTACCGTCGGCACGAACGGTACCGTCCTCGGCCACCTCGATGTTCTCCACGAGAGCCGGAAACTGCAGCGGACCGCTGTCTCCTTCTACTTGAAAGCCGAGTGGGTCGCGGAGAAGGCCCTGCGAGTCGAGCGTGAAGCGGCCGGCGCGGGTGTATCGGAGGTCTCCTGTGTCTTCACTGGACAGCACGAAGAAGCCCTCGCCCTTTATGGCCAGATCGAGCGGATTGCCGGTAGATTCAAGGGCACCCTGGTCCATCGATGCCCACTGAGTGCTCGATCGGTCGCTCCGCGGGGCGCCTTCGGCGTCAAGGTGCTCCCCGAGCGCCTCCACAAATGTCCGGTCGCGCTTGTAACCGATCGTGTTGGCGTTCGCCAGATTGTTGGCTACCCGCTCCTGCTCGTGAATCAGGGAGCTCATGGATTGGATGCTGTTCTGTAGTCGGAGGAGCATGCTGTCAGGCGAATTTGGTTTACTCTTGCGCTCCGGATGAACAAAGGACACGCCAACTCGATGTCATTCGACCCGTGGCAGCTTCCAGAGAGAAATCGGTCTGATTCCGGGCACTATTTTCTGAGTTTTCAGGCACTTTTTGCCATTTTTGAGGGTCGCACGGAGGGTATTCATCTCCCACGCCCGGCGCGTGAATCTCAGCAGAGCGCACATGCAAGCGGTGAGCCGAACATCTCTTTTCTACCATGCCGCGCTGGCTATCATCGTCGGCGGAGGGGCGGGATTGGTAGGCGCGGTCGCCACGCCGGTCGGATGGTGGCTCGGCGTACCGGTCCTCGTCATCGCCTTCATCGCGGCTCTGCGAAGGCCTCTTCGCCGACTGCGGGCGTTGAGGCGGGACCTGACGCCGGGGGAGGCAGCAAGAATCGACGAGCTTGCCGCGCTATTCCCGGGAGCGCATAGAGAACGGTTTGAGAAAGATGTCCGGATCGTCCTTGACGAGTGGGGCTTTGAAGGGATCGACGGCGTTGAAGTGACGGATCGGATTAAGGTGGGAGTGGCGGCTGGAGCGGCCCTGTTGCTCCACGGACGTCCGGAG
>DATKEJ010000426.1:0-11100 GCA_035512315.1 Rhodothermales bacterium
ATGACTCGCTTCTCTTGCGGCTCCAGACTGCGGACGAACCGCTGAAAGACTCCGGCCCGTCGGATTGCGTCATCCTTGATCTCCATCATGAGCGCGAAGGCGGCGTCGTGCTCGTTCGGGATCCGGCCGTCGAGAATCGCCTCCCGGATGTTTTCCTTGATGATACCGACGGCCACGCCTTCCTCGACGCCGATAACGTTCATGATCTCGTTCCCGTCCAGCGGCGGTTGGAACGCTCGAAGACGGTCCTTTTCCTCCACTTCAACCATCTTCTCCTCGACGAGGTCGAAGTTGTTGAGGTACTTCTGGACGCGCAGTGGATTCTTCGACGTGATATCGGCTCTGACCATCGTCATGAGGTCATCGATGTCCGCGCCGGCGTCGAACAGCAGCCGTCGGACCGCCGAGTCGGTCACGGTGTCGTCAACGAGTGCAACGGGTCGATGGTGCATGCGGACGATCTTCTGAACATAGTCCATCCTCTCATCCATGGGGAGTTTCAACCTTCGAAACACCTTCGGAATCAGGCGGGCGCTCAGATCCTCGTGGCCGTGGAAGCTCCAGCCGACGACCGGCGCAAAGCGTTTCGTTCGTGTCTTTCCGATGTCGTGCAACAGGGCTGACCATCGGAGCCATTCCCGGCGGTCGTCGAGTTCGATCTGGCCGTCGACGAGATTCTGGACGACCTGAAGTGTATGAAAGAAGTTGTCCTTATGGCGATGGCCGTCAACGGCCTCGACTCCGGCGAGGTCGGTAAGCTCCGGGAGGATACGCTGCAGAATTCCGGTCTGGAACAGCAGGCGGAAACCGGTGCTGGGAGACTGAGAACACACGATTTTGCGGATCTCTTCGGTGACTCGCTCGTCGCTCACGATATCGATTCGATCGGCACGACGCGCCATCGCGCCGAGCGCCTCCGACTCGACGTCGAAATCGAGCTGTGCCGAGAAGCGCGCAGCCCTCACCATCCTGAGCGGATCGTCGTCAAACGTCTCGTCCGGTGGAAGCGGTGTCTGCAGGATGCGTCGCTCGATATCGATCCTCCCGCGAAACGGATCGACGACCTCCCCGAAACCCTTCTCGTTGATGCGAAGCGCGATCGCATTCACGGTGAAGTCGCGTCGCCGGAGGTCGTCGTCGAGCGAGCCCTCCTCTACGATCGGCTTTCGCGACTCGCGCCGGTAACTCTCCTTTCGGGCGCCGACGAACTCCAGCAGCACCGGACCGGAGGCCGACGCGATCGTGACGCCCGCCGTGCCGAAGCTCTTGTACTCGTGCGCCATCCCCGCATCCGGCAGCTCGGCGAGAGCGTGCGCCAGCTGGATGCCGGTGCCGGGTCCGATGCAGACAAAATCGATCTCGCGCGTCGGTCGACCCAGCATCGAGTCGCGAACGATACCTCCCACCGCGTACACGTCAATCCCCAACCCGTCGGCTATGCGGCCGACCTGCACAAGCACGTCCATATGCTGCAATATGGCGGGATGGTCAGTGCTCACTCACGTCCCCGTGTACGCGTCATGATTTTCCCGACGGCGCGGATTGTCTCTTCGAGGTCATGTAGGGCCGTCCGCACCGGCTGGCCCTCGGCAAGGCATTCGATGCACGACAGAAATGATCGTTCGTCTTTGGAAGGGTCGTACGCCTTTGACGAGTCTCCGGAGGGGAGGAGATCCTCCTCTTGACCCCAGCCGCCGCCGGCAGCGAAGACCGTGCGGATTGGAGGGGCGTCGGTTTTCCTGACGCGTCCTGTCGCGAGCGATCCGGAGTGGAAGCGAAGGGAGAACGACAGGGCAAGCGGACCGGTTTCGTCACGAACGGCTTCCGACTCGTAACGGTGAATGCCGGAACCGCCATTCAGGAACAGACAAAGGTCGATGGCATCGGTCAACAGGTTTTCGAACCGATAGTGGCGACCGGCCGACAGTGTCACGTCGGTGAGCACGGGCGCCCGGTCGCGCAGCAGGAGAACGGCCGGATGAACGCGGTCAGGACGGTTCACCGCCAGCTCAACTCCGGATTCCTCGGCGGTCAGCATGAGGAGACGGTTCGTATCGAGATCGGCGGCGAGGGGCCAGTCGGAAAACACGTGCCGACCGCGCCGAAGTGCCAGCGTGGCTACTTCGGCTCGAGAAACCCCGTCTCCGTCGGCCAAGACGACGAGATCGCTCGCTTCAATGAGGAGACGCGGATCGGCGCCCGTCTCCACCAGCTGGGAGATCTCCGATGAATTAACGATGTCAGCCTTCCGGCGGGCGGAATCGGTCTTGCCGAGAATGCCTACCCGGAGCATCGTGGGTCATCGGTTTTCGAAACGGGCTGATCCGGACTCAGCTGCGCAGCGACGAGATGGCATTTTTGTCGATTCGGACCTTCGTGCCCTCGTCGACCTGGGCCAGCACGCTCGTATCGTCGACCTGCACGACCTTGCCGTACAGACCGCCGACCGTGACGATATTGTCGCCCTTCTTGAGCTCTTCGATCATTTGCTTGCGTTCCTGCTCCTTTTTCTTCTGAGGCCGAATCAGCAGGAAGTAGAAGACGGCGAAGATCGCCGCCATGAAAATGAAGGGTGTCAGTGCGCTGCCCTCACTTCCGGGGGGGGCACCCATCAGAAAGAAATCCATCCGGATAACTCGATTTGGTTTGCTGTCGCAAGAATGCCGCATTGCGGATGCGGCCAAGATACCCCTGTGGCCGCAAAAAAGGGCAAGCGACCTGTATCGCACCGCATCAACCTTCTACCGCTGCTGCCTTCCGGCCCTGACGGAGTTCAAAGGGAGCTGGTCGTACAGGACTTGCCCTTTTTGGCGGCCTCTGTGCTTTTCGACGGCAGGGGGCCAACTGAGTAGTCGTATCTATGAACAGAGGGTGCGCCGCGCATGTTCCAGCCCCCATGCAAAGGTTCAAAGCAGTCCGATCGGATCGACGTCGATGGATACACGGACGTCGTGCCCGACCTTCACCTGCGCGTCGACCTCCCGGATCACCGCCTTAATCCGGCCGGGATCTGCTCCAGCCGGCATTTTGACCAGAGCTTGGAATCGATAATATTGTTTGACTTTCGAAACGAATGCCGCCTCCGGGCCGAGAACGCGTGCATGCTCGCCAAGTCGCTTCCGAAGCGTATCGGTCCACTCGCCGGCGGCTTTCTCGGCCAGATCCACGGTCTTTGATTTGAACTCCACTGCAATGAGTCGACCGAACGGCGGATACTGGAGCTGCTGTCGCTCGCTGAGCTCGCCGCTCGCGAAACCGACATAGTCGTGCCGGCATGCGCGCTGGATGACGTCGTGCCTCGGATTTCGGGTCTGCAGGATCACTTCGCCCCTCAGTTCCGCTCGTCCCGCCCTTCCCGACACCTGAGCCAGAAGGGAGAACGTGTGTTCAGCGGCTCGAAAATCCGGCATCAGGAGCCGCGTATCAGCGTTCACAATGCCGACGAGCGTAACGCGGGGAAAGTCGAGTCCTTTCGCGATCATCTGCGTTCCGACGAGGATGTCGGCCTCGCCCGACTCGAACCGGCGAAGAATGCGAAAATGTGCATCCTTGGTGGATGTCGTGTCAAGATCCATACGCAGTATCTGCGCGTCCGGGAAGAGTACTTCGAGCTCCTCCTCTACCCGCTGGGTGCCGACGCCGTGCAAACCGAGCTCCGGAGCTCCGCACTTTGAGCAGCGATCCGGGACGCGCTCGGTGTAGCCGCAATAATGGCACCTGAGATGCTTGCGCCGTTTGTGAAGCGTCATACTGACAGCGCAGTCTCTGCATTCCGGCACCCACCCGCACGCCGCGCATTCGACGACGGGCGCAAAACCACGCCGGTTCTGAAGAAGCATTACCTGTTCCTTCTGGTCCAGACGCGTCCGAATCGCCTTCTTCAGAGGCTCGGTCAACGATCCGCTGAGGTTTCCCTTCATCGTCTCCTTCGTCAGGTCAACCCGCCGGATTACGGGTAGCGTCGCCGGATCGCCGCCAAGGGTCGGGACCCGCTCAGGCATCGACAGTAGATCGTATTTCCCACGCGTCGCATTGAAGTAGCTCTCGAGACTCGGCGTCGCGGACCCGAGTACGCAGACGGCGTCATTCATGTGAGCCCGCATGACCGCGACGTCGCGGGCATGGTATCTTGGCGCCGGGTCGAACTGCTTGTAGCTGGGTTCGTGCTCCTCGTCCACGATGATCATGCCCAGCCGGCTTACCGGCGCGAGGACAGCCGATCTCGGACCAATCACCACGTGAAACTGGCCGTCACGAAGCTTCCGCCAGGCGTCGTACCGTTCGCCCAGGCTCATCCTCGAGTGGAGGACGGCCACCTCGTTGCCGAAATGCGCCCGAAAGCGGCCAACCGTTTGCGGGGTCAACGAAATCTCGGGCACCAGCACGATGCCGGATTCGCCTCGCTCAAGCACCGGTTTGAGGGCGGCGATATAGACCTCGGTCTTGCCGCTGCCTGTTACGCCGTGCAGCAGGAAGGTCTTGAACCGTCTCGATGCGGAGGCTTCGAGAATACGCTCGAGGGCGTCGCGTTGCGCCGCGTGCATTTCGTGACGGCCCGCTTTGATCCGGTCTGACGCCACGACTCCGAACGGCGTTCGCAGCACTTCACGGTTCTCGATGAGAACGAGTCCCTGATCCTCGAGCGAGCGAAGGGAGGAAGCCGTGGCGGATGCCGCCCTCAGAAGATCCCGTTTGGGCATCCATTCATTCTTGACTTCCCACCACTGGTGCAGCGTTTCGAGGATATCGCGCTGTTTTGCTCCCTTGAGGCCACGAACAGCTTCCTGCAGATCATCGGAAGAATGAACCCGCTCAGCCGGACGAACAAACGGCTGTGTGAGGATCGAGACCCGTGCTTTGCCGATGACCTCGTTGAAAGCGAGCCACCCCTGACGCTCGTAACGCTTCAGCTTCGACAGGGAAACGGCCTTCGCGGCGTGCCTGTTAAGCTGTTCCAACGTCACCGGGCCGACCCGTCGGATGATCTCAACGACCGTCCGAGCGGCGGGCTCGTCGGGAATTGGGATGGCTGATTCCGTCAACTCGATGAATCTCTTACTCTCAACTTCAATACCCGCGGGAAGGGCAGCTTTGAGCACGAGCCCCCAGTTCGTGACGTAGTACTCGGCGATCCACTTCGTCAGCTCGAGCATCTCTTCGGAGAACGACGGCTCGTCGTCGAGCACGTCGAGAACCTTCTTGAGCTTCCCGGACGTGGGTCCCATGGAGACAACGACGCCCGTAAGGGTCCGTGGGCCGAAAGGAACGAGTACGCGCATGCCGGGGCCGATTTCAGCCTCCGCGACTCCGTCCGGCGCCGCATAGGCGTAGGTCTGCTCGATCGGGACGGGAAGTGCTACGTGGAGCGCCAATGTGGACCTCGGATGCTTATCATTGGGAGTTCGAAGGTAAGGCGTCGGGCGTGGCGATTCGAACGGTGTGGATAACCTCCGACCGAAACCCACGATCCGACCCGCAATTAAGGAGGCAAATTGCGCATACGTCGGACGATTTTCGTTGTCCTGCTCTGCGGTCTGGGAACGAGCGCGGCGAGTCAGCCCCTTTTCGAAACACGCGCGGTGTGGCTGACGACGGCGTCGGGTCTCGATTGGCCCCAGACGGGAGCGGGTCACGTGCAGCAGGAAAGTGACTTGCGCGACTTGATAGCCGGGGCGCGCTCAAGGGGTCTGAATACGATCTTTTTCCAGGTCGTCACGAGGGGTGACGCTTTCTATAGAAGCGAGCGATTGCCCTGGTCTGGAATCCTCACCGGCGCCGCCGGCGCCGATCCCGGTTTCGACCCGCTGGCCGTCGCAATCGAGGCCGCCCATGAACACGGCATGGAGCTCCACGCCTGGATCAATACGTACCGCATTGCGAAAGCGACTACGGGTCCGTTCGAACCGAATCACGTCACCGAAGACCACGCCGAGTGGACCGAAGTGAACGGAAATTGGCTAAATCCGGGCTATCCGGGGGTGAACGATTGGATTGTAGCCAACGTGTCTGAGCTGGTCGAGCGGTACGACGTGGACGCCGTCCATTTCGACTTCGCCCGATACAATCAGGGAGGTTACATCCGCGACGACAGCCTTTTCCTGGCTACGAACCCGAGTGGAATCGCGACGAAAAACGACTGGAGACGGGAGAACGTCAACAATCTGATGCGCGCCGTCAAAGACGGCGTGTTTGCCCTGAAGCCGTGGATGAAGATCGGTTCGACTCCCATCGGGAGTTATGACGAGTCGTGCTTTGCTGGCGCGCTCACCGGTTTCGGCGACGTGTTTCAGGACAGCCGCCTCTGGCTGTCGGAGGGGACGAATGACTACCTCGCCCCCCAGTTGTACTGGGCTGACGGCGAGGCGAACAGCCCGTCGTTTACCTGTCTCGTTACTGACTGGGTCGATGAAAACAGCTCACGCCATATCTATCCGGGCATAGCGATTTACAAGCCGGAAGTAGTGAGGGAGTTGAGCAATCAGATCGACGTGACTCGGTCGAAGGGCGCGCAGGGGGTCGCGTTCTTCCGGGAGGCATTCACGCGATCGGAGGACTTCGGCGGGCGTTTCGACGCGCTGTCACTCCCACCCCCGACCACGCTCCGGTTCGAAGCGCAGGCGCCGGAGACTCCCGACTCCGTTTCCGTATCCGTCGACGGACCCCGCCTCATTCACATCGAATGGACGCCTGCACAGGGGACACAGCCCGACCCGGTGGGGTGGTACGCCATCTTCAAAAGATCGGGATCACACCCGGACGCTTCAGATGCGAACGACCTCGCGGCGGTGGTCTATCGCGACCGGATCTCGTACGACGACGTCTTGCCTGCCTCAGAAACCGGGCCGGTTTACTATTCGATCGTGGCGATATCGAGGCTCGGTTTCCTGGCGGATCCGACGGAGCCGGTGAGTACCGGTCAATTGCCGGTTTCCGCCGAGCGGGAAGTTCCGATCGGGCCGCTCGCGGTGGAGGGAATCTATCCGAATCCGGCTGCCGACAGGATCTCTATCCGTTTTGCGGCCGATGCGTCACGGGTCACGCAAGTTCGCGTCGTGGATCAGCTGGGGCGGGTGGTTTACCAACGGACTGTCCGTTCCGCGATCGGGCAGAACGTAATGACCGTGCCTGTTTCGCGATTTGCTGCGGGGATGTACTTGCTGGAGCTGACTTCGGGGAAACACAAGAATGAACGAACGTTCGTCGTGGCGAAGTGATCGGCGTAACTACGGCGGCAATTTTCTGTGGTGGCAACTTCCCCCCTCAGTGACCCTGCTGCGCCCGGCTGCCTAGGTGGTAGCTTGAGCCCGAGGTGACCTCCCCAGGCTGAGCGCCCGGCTCGACTGTGGTGGCAACTCGTCTTAGAAGTAACCTCCCCCGGCTGCGCGCCGACCGAGGTGGCAAACCGCCTTTCGATTGACTTTCGGCGCTTAGCCGCCCCCTCCGGAGGGGGACCACATGTTTACAGGGTCCTCCGGCTGTGCGACGGCTCCTTAGGTGAAAGCTTTCGCCCGAGGTGTCCTCCCCCGGCTGCGCACTCGGCTCGACTGTGGTGGCCGCTCGTCTTAGAAGTAACCTCCCCCGGCTGCGCGACGGCCAAGGTGGCAACCCCTGTCGGCCCGGACAAATAGGTATTTTCCGCCGCCGGTTACCCCGGGCTGAAGCCCGGGGTGGCTACCTCCTGCACCGGGGTGGCCACCTCGGCTACACCGACACGCTGACCGCCCTCCTCAACTCCGCCACATTAGCCGCGATATCACCCTTGAAAATGGCGCTTCCGGCCACGAGTACGTCGGCTCCGGCGGCGACGATCTCCGCGGCGTTCGCAGGCGAAACGCCCCCGTCGATCTCCACCCGGGCCTGAGAACCAATCTCGTCGAGGATCCTGCGCAAGCGACGAACTTTGTCGAGGCTTCCGGGAATGAACTTCTGGCCCGCGAACCCGGGATTGACCGACATCACCACCACCATGTCCACATCGGGCAGAATCTCCCGGATCGTATCGAGCGCGGTCGCCGGGTTCAGCGCCACGCAGGCCCTTGCTCCGAGCTCACGAATGCGGCCGACTGTTCTGTGCAGGTGCGGACACGCCTCGACATGTACCGACAGTACATCTGCTCCTGCCTTTACGAAATCCTCGAGGTACGCGTCGGCGTTCTCAATCATCAGGTGAACGTCCATGACGGCATTCGTCGCGGCGGCGAGCGGACGCAGGGCGCTGACGACGATCGGCCCCATCGTAATGTTGGGCACGAAATGACCATCCATCACGTCGACGTGAATCCACTCCGACCCCGCCTCAACCGCGAGCCGTGTCTGATCGTTGAGCTCCGCGAAATCGGCCGCGAGGATGGACGCCGCGAAGACGGTCATGGGTCCTCCACGGCTTTCAGAGATCGCCTGGCTGCCTCTGCGACCGCATCCACGGTCATTCCGAGATGTTCATAGACGTGCTGATACGGGGCCGATTCGCCGAATCGACTCAACCCGACCGCCACCCCATTGGGTCCGACGAATCGATGCCAGCCTTGTGTGACGCCGGCCTCGACGCTCACACGCGCGATGATTTTCGAGGGCAACACTTGCTCGCGATAATCCGCGGGCTGCTTATCGAACACCTCGATGCTGGGCAAGGATACGACGCGACTGCGGATGCCTTCCTCATCCAGGATCCGCTGGGCCGACAACGCGAGGTGCACCTCCGACCCGGTTGCGATGAGGATCACCTGGGCGTCGTCACGTTCACTCAAGATGTATCCTCCACGCCGGGCGCCGACCACCGCGGAAGCGTCGAGAACAGGCAGGCTCTGTCGGGTCAGAGCGAGTGCGACAGGTCCCTTGAGCGAGGCAGCCAGATCCCAGCAGATGACGGTTTCGTAGGCGTCAGCCGGTCTGAGCACAGTCAGATTCGGAATGGCTCGCAGCGCGGCGAGGTGCTCGATCGGCTGGTGCGTCGGACCGTCCTCTCCCAGCCCTATGCTGTCGTGGGTGAATACGAAGATTGACGGAGCATTCGAAAGGGCCGCAAGGCGGATGGCCGGACGCATGTAATCGGAAAAAATGAGGAACGTCCCTCCGTAAGCTCTGACTCCGCCGTGCACGTTCATTCCGTTCAGAATCGAGCCCATGGCGTGCTCACGGACGCCGAAGCGGAGGTACCGGCCACCGTAATCGGAAGCCGAGAAATCGACATCCCCCTTGGCGCGCGTGTTGTTGGATGGAGTCAGGTCGGCGGAGCCTCCAATGAGGGCGGGCCATCGCGGCTTGAGCGCATTCAGGACGGCGCCGGACGCCTTCCGAGTGGCCACCATCCCCCCCACCTCGAAGGCGTCTGCGAGAGCTTCGACCCATCCTTGCGGGGGAGTTCCTGCAAGCGCCGTCTCAAACGAGGCGAGCAGGTCGGGATGGGCGTCACCAAAATCTCGAAGGCGGTCGTCCCAGGCGACGTGAGCCTGATGGCCCTTTGCCGCAGCCTGTCTCATGAAATCATACACCTCGCCGGGGACTTCAAACGGCTCCGCCGTCCATCCCAATGCCTTTTTCGTAAGAGCAATCTCCTCGTCTCCAAGCGGCGAACCGTGCGCTTCGGACGAGCCCTGCCTGTTGGGACTGCCGTACCCGATATGGGTGCGGCAAGCGATGATGGACGGCCGTTCGTCGGCGAGCGCCCCTTCGAGCGCGGCTTCTACGGCGACAGGGTCGTGTCCGTCGACGCGATCGGTGTGCCAGCCGAGCGCCCTGTATCTCTCGAGGACGTCCTCCGTGAATGCCAGGTCGGTGTCGCCGTCGATCGTGATCTCGTTGTCGTCGTAGAGGACGATGAGCCGGCCGAGTTTCCAATGTCCGGCGAGGGAGCTTGCCTCGTTCGTGACGCCCTCCATCAGATCCCCGTCGCTGGCAATCACAAACGTGCGGTGATCGACCAGATCGAATCCCTCCTGGTTGAAGCGGGCGGCCAAATGGCGCTCGGCGGCGGCCATTCCAATACCGTTTGCGAGTCCCTGACCCAGAGGCCCCGTCGTTGCCTCGACGCCGGGAGTCAATCCGAACTCGGGATGGCCCGGAGTGAGGCTTTCGAGCTGACGGAACCGTTTCAACTCGTCCATGCTGAGATCATAGCCTGTGAGGTGAAGCAGGCTGTAGAGGAGCATGGACCCATGTCCGGCCGAGAGAACGAAACGATCTCTGTTGAACCAGTCGGGCGCCTGCGGATCGAAACGCAGGAAGCGCGTCCATAGAACGACGGCGGCGTCGGCCATCCCCATGGGCATCCCGGGGTGGCCGGAGTCGGCTCTCTGGACGGCGTCCATCGCCAGGACGCGTATCGTGTCGGCGGCCTTTCGGCGCAGGGCGGCTTGTGGCTGGGGAGTGGACTGCTCGGGAGTCGTCGGCGATGATGTCACGGAGGAGCTATCTGAGGGTGGTCGGGGTTTGAGTCGATAGTGAAGCTACGAATCTTCGACGTTCGACGTTCCAGGTTCGAGGTTCGAGGTTCGAGGTTGGACGTTTAGCGTTTCTCGTTTCTCGTTTCTCGTTTCTCGTTTCTCGTTTCGTTTATCTTTCCGGCGCCGCAAGACAACCCAACATGCTGCAGGTATTCATGCGATACGCTTCCGCGGCTCTTCTCTTGTCATTAGGTTATTCGTCTACCATGGGACAGTCCTTTACCGAAAGCGAGCGGCTCGAGGGGTACGCCCTGCGAAGCGACACGACGATCTTCGTGTTCGACCCGAAGATTTACGACGTGGAACCGAGCCTGGTCTCGGTTACCGGATCGTTCCGCGGATGGGATCCGACGATGGAGGACCGGGCTTGGCAGCTGTCTCAGACCGACGGCGTCTGGTCCCTCATGGTGCCCAATACCGACCACGCGACGATACGGCCGCACAGCCAGTTCAAGTACAGGATCGATGAAGGCGCCTGGATAGACCCGCCTCCCAACGCACCGAACAGGTCGAACGGCAATCTCATATTCCTCAAAGGGGTACTGCCGCCGGCCCTTCACGCCGAGATTCAGAAGCCCACGACGATCTGGGCCATCTTCACGGGAACGAACCCTCCCCTCAACAAATCGGCATACCGCCTGACGGACGCCTACGGCGG